>CAYXMC010000007.1:0-17515 GCA_964466095.1 uncultured Methylophilaceae bacterium
CCAAGCCCACGCCAAACCATTCACCACGGCCAAACGCAATGAGTGCGTGCGACAACTGGTAACCCTTGCCGAATGGATCGGCCCACGGATCCATAAAGCCGATGACGCGTTGCAGACGATATGGTGATGTCCAGATCAGGCCGACAATCGCCACCGGCAGCAGGGCCAGCAGGCCAGCAAAAATCTTGACGTTGATGCCGCCCAGCCAGAGGATGGAAATAGAAATAGCGGCAATCACGGCAAAAGCGCCAAAGTCCGGCTCACGCAATAGCAAGCCACCAACAATTACCATCACTGCCACCATAGGCAGGAAGCCGCGGGTGAAGCTATCCATGACGGCGGATTTACGTATGGTGTAATCGGCCACATAGATAGCCGCAAACAGCTTCATGAATTCCGAAGGCTGCAGGTTAATCACAAATAGCGACAGCCAGCGACGGCTGCCGTTGACATTGCGGCCTATGCCCGGAATCAGTACTAGCACCAGCAATATCAAGCCACCGATAAAGAGATAAGGCGCCATCTTTTGCCAGACTGCTGTTGGTATCTGGAAAGCGACCAATGCAGCACACAAGCTAATCACAAGATAGATGGCCTGACGCACCAGGAAATAGGTGCTGTTGTGACCAGTGGCTTTATCTGCCTCTGCCAGCGCAATCGAAGCGGAATACACCATGACCAACCCGATACCCAGCAAAATGAGGCTAACCCAGAGCAGGCCCTGATCGTAGGTAGGGGCCGAAATCTTGTCGCGGCTACTCAGCATATACATCATGCCGCCACCTCCATCTGACGCACGGCGGCAATAAATACTTCTGCACGGTGCAGGTAATTACGGAACATATCGAAACTGGCGCATGCCGGGGAAAGCAGCACGGCATCACCCGCCTTGGCCAGACGTTGACTGATTGCCACGGCTTCGCGCAGATCTACAGCCCGGTACATGGGAATATCAGTCGCCAGCAACGCCTGCTCTATCAACGGCGCATCTCGGCCAATCAACACTACGGCGCGTGCATTCTGGCTCACAGGTGCGGCCAATGGGCCGAAATCCTGGCCCTTGCCATCACCTCCGGCGATCAGCACCACTTTTGCCGAGCCTTGCGGATTGACCAATCCGGCCAGCGCTGCACAAGTAGCACCGACGTTGGTGCCCTTGGAGTCGTCGTAATAACTGACACCGCCAACTTCTGCCACCCATTCCACCCGGTGTGGCAAACCCTTGAACTGGCGCAGGGTAGCAAGCAATGGTGGCATCTCTACGCCAATTGCCGCGCACAGTGCAAGCGCCGCCAGCGCATTAGCCGCGTTGTGCAGACCGGCAATCCGCATCTCGTCAGCTGCGATCAATGGCTGCTCGCCTTGCATCAGCCATGCCCTGCCTTGGTCATATCGCAGCCCATAGTCACCCGATGCATCCAGCCCAAAGCTGCGCTGGCTGCGGGCTGGCTGCGCCATGCCCATGCTCCAGCCATCATCACGGTTCAACACCTGGACGCCGTTACCCATGAAAATACGGGCTTTGGCCGCCGCGTATTCGGGCATGCCCGCATAACGATCCAGATGATCTTCCGAGAGATTGAGCACGGTTGCCACATCGGCATGCAGGCTGGCAGTGGTCTCCAGCTGGAAGCTGGATAGCTCCAGTACATACACGTCTGGTGTACTGCCATCCAGGGTATCCAGCACTGGCAGGCCAATATTGCCTGCCACGACGGTGCGCAGTCCGGCAGCCTTGCACATTTCGCCCACTAGCGTAGTCACCGTGCTTTTGCCATTGGAACCAGTAATTGCAATGAGCTTGCTCTGCTTGGGGCGATACTGTGCAAACAACTCAACATCACCAACAACGGGCACACCTGCAGCAATCGCCCGTTGCACTTCGAGCTCGGCCAGTGGCACGCCAGGACTAATAACAACGAGGTCTTTTCCGGCAAATATTTCAGGCTTGAATGCACCGCTGTGTACAATCAGCCCGGGTATCTCAGCCTTCACACTTTCAACATTCGGCGGCGTATCACGGCTATCGGCAACAGACAGGCGCGCGCCCTGCTTACGCAGCCAGCGCAATGCCGAAAGCCCGGTATCACCGAGCCCCAGCACCAGCACCTGTTTGTCTTTTAATTGCAGCATCTTGACCTTATCTAATCTTCAAACTCGCCAAACCAATCAGCACCAGCATCATGGTGATGATCCAGAAACGCACGACCACCTGCGTCTCTTTCCAACCTTTTTGTTCGTAATGGTGATGTAGCGGCGCCATCAGAAAGATGCGCTTACCTTCGCCATATTTGCTCTTGGTGTAGCGGAAATAGCTGACCTGTGCCGCAACCGAGAAGGTCTCGATGACGAAAACGCCACCCATGATGAACAGCACGATTTCCTGCCTGACAATGACCGCCACCACACCCAACGCAGCACCCAGCGCCAGTGCGCCTACATCGCCCATGAAAACCTCGGCCGGATAGGCGTTAAACCAGAGAAAGCCAAGTCCGGCACCCGCCATCGCTGCACAGAACACGGCCAGCTCACCTGCACCCGGCACGTAAGGGATACCCAGATATTTGGAGAAGTAGAGATGCCCAGTCACATAGGCAAAAATGGCAAGTGCACTCGCTACCATCACGGTAGGCATAATCGCCAAGCCATCCAGACCATCGGTCAGATTCACCGCATTGCTGCTGCCCACGATCACCAGATAGGTCAACACCATGAAACTGACAGCCCCCATGGGCAGCAACAGATGTTTGAAGAAAGGTATCAGCAGCTCGGTCTGTGAAGGCTCAGTGGCTGTCATGAACAGATAAACGGCCACACCACCGCCAATCACCGATTGCCAGAAATACTTTTCCTTGGCTGACAGCCCTTTGGGATTGCGGTGCACCACTTTGCGCCAATCATCGACCCAGCCGATGATGCCGAAGCCGAGAGTTGTGATTAGCACCACCCAGACGAAACGATTGCTGAGGTCTGACCACAACAAGGTGGAGATGGCGATTGCTACCAGTATCAGCGCACCACCCATGGTAGGCGTACCGGCTTTGACCAAGTGGGTTTGCGGTCCGTCATCACGCACGGATTGCCCAACCTTGTATTCAGTGAGCTTCCGTATCAAGGTTGGCCCCACCATGAAAGAGATGGTGAGTGCAGTCAGCGTTGACATGACTGCACGCATAGTGATGTAGTTGAAAACGTTAAAGCCTCTGATATCGTGCGCCAGCCAGCGTGCAAGTTCCAATAGCATCAGTGCGCCTCCCCATTCTTTATATTCGTTGTAATCAGGTTTACTACACGCTCCATCCGCATGAACCGTGACCCCTTCACCAGCACCGTAGCGCTGGCACTCATCTCTTGCTTGATTGCGTCAGATAAAGTTTCCGGCGTGTCAAAACGTTGCGCTCCCTCGCCAAAAGCCGCACATGCCTCGGCTGTCAGCTCACCCAGCAGGTAGAGTTTTTCGACTCCAGCTTTTTTGGCATACAGGCCGATTTCAGCATGCAGACTTGGCGCCTCATCACCCAGCTCACCCATATCGCCCATGACCATCAGACGAGGAGCGGGGCGTTTGGCCAGCACATCAATCGCCGCTTTCATGGAGGCCGGGTTGGCGTTATAGGTATCGTCGATCACCAGCGCACCATTGATACCCGGCTGCTGCTGCAGGCGACCCTTAACTCCGGCAAACTGCGCAAGCCCTAGTGCTACCTGCTGCAAACTCGCCCCCATATTCAAGGCAAGGGCAGATGCCGCAAGCGCATTTCGTATGTTATGCAGGCCAGCTACCGGCAAGTTGAAATCAATATTTCCTTGTGGTGTCTGCATCTGCACTTGGCTGCCATCAACGCCCAATTGATAGTTGGCTGTCACATCGGCACCTGCATTAAGGCCAAATGTGAAGATACGACTGCGAGATGCCAGCCCTTTCCAGTAATCGCAGAACTGGTCGTCATGGTTGATGACGGCAATACCGTTCTCAGAGAGCCCCTCAAAAATCTCGCCCTTGGCACTGGCAATCGCCCCCAAGGACCCCAATCCTCCAAGATGCGCCTGAGTGGCGTTATTCACCAAGGCCACATCTGGTTTCGCTAATTTGGTGAGATAGCTAATCTCGCCAGCGTGATTCATCCCCATCTCGGCAATCGCAAATTTGTGCTGCCCGCGCAAGCGCAAGAGTGTCACCGGCATACCGATGTCATTATTGAGATTGCCCTGAGTTGCCAGCACGTATTCATCGCCACCTGCGACGATACTCAAGATAGAAGCCAGCATTTCCTTGACGGTCGTCTTGCCATTGCTGCCAGTGATGGCAGCCAGCGGGATTTCAAACTTGCCGCGCCAGTAAGCCGCCAGCTGGCCCAGCGCGACACGAGTGTCTGCGACCAGCAAACCAGTCTTGACCTCATTGGCGTGGCTGGATACCAAGGCAGCAACAGCACCGTTCTCCAGACTTTGTGCAGCAAAGGCATTACCATCGAAGTTTTCACCCTTGAGCGCCACAAACAACTGGCCAGGCTGCAGCTTGCGCGTATCGGTCCCAACGGAAGTGAACTCAACATCCGCTCCCAACAGTTGAGCATTCAGGACAATCGCAGCTTCTGACAGGCGCATCATGATGCGTAAGCCTCCAATAACTGCTGCACCAGCGCGATATCGCTGTATGCATGCTTAACCCCTGCGATCTCCTGATAATCTTCATGCCCCTTGCCAGCGACCAGCACCACATCGCCAGCCTGCGCAGCATTGATTGCATCAGCAATGGCACGACTGCGATCAATCTCGGTACGGTATTCGCCACTCATGCCAGCGACTACCTGGCGAATGATTTCTTCCGGGTTCTCATGGCGCGGGTTATCCGATGTGACGACACTAATGTCAGCCAAACCCGATACTGCTTTTGCCATGAGCGGTCGCTTGCCAGCATCGCGGTTGCCACCGCAACCAAACACGCAAATCAGCTTGCCGGTAGTTTGTTCACGCAGGGTGTTCAGCACTTTTTCCAGCGCATCCGGGGTATGGGCATAATCAACCACCACTAGCGGCTTGTTGCCGCCTCCGTATTGCTGCATGCGGCCAGCCACCGGCTTTACCTGCGCCAGTGCGGCTACCGCATCTGCAAGTGGCACATCAGAAGCCAACAGACTAGCAAGTACTGCAAGCAGGTTATAGGCATTAAAACGGCCAATCACATTAGCCTGCACGGTGGCCTCACCTTGTGGCGTTTGCACTTGCATACGTATGCCATCGGTATTCAGTTGCAGACTGCTGGCGCGCACATCACCTGAATCAAGGCCATAGGTCAGCACCGTCTTGCCTGCTGCCCGCAACTCAGCCAGATATTGGCGACCATATTCGTCATCACTGTTCAGAACCGAGCAAGTCAACCCGGGCCAATCAAACAACTTGCGCTTGGCTGCGGCATATGAAGCCATGTCGCCGTGATAATCCAGATGATCACGACTAAGGTTAGTAAACACAGCCACCTTGAAATGCACACCATTGACGCGACCTTGTTCCAACCCATGGGAGGAAACTTCCATTGCAACTGACTGTGCACCCTGTGCCAGATAGTCGGCCAGCATGCCGTGCAGCAATATGGGGTCGGGCGTAGTATTGATGGCATGTGAAAGCGCATTCTGAAAACCGTTGCCCAATGTGCCGACCACAGCCGTCTTGCGCCCCAGACAAGTCAAGGCCTGCGCCAGCCAATGACTGCAAGAGGTTTTACCATTAGTGCCGGTGACACCTATCATCCAGAGCTTGCTGGAAGGCTGCCGGTAAAAACTGTCAGCAATCTGTCCAGCTTTCACGCGCAGATCAGGGATGGAGAGATGCGGCACCTGCCATTGCGGATTCCACTCATAACCGGATTCATCCCACAATACAGCCGCCGCACCTTGAGCAATCGCTTGGGCAATATATTCACGACCATCGGCACGCTCGCCCGGATAGGCCAGAAACACACTACCATCTGCCACTTTACGACTATCAGCAGTGATTGCCTTGGCCTGACTCAGGATGTGGGTAAGCGTCATCGTCATACCACTTCCTTCACTTCCGGCGTACCTTCCGGTGGAATCACCACATTGTCATTCGGTGCATCTTGCGGCACAGCCAGCATACGCAGTGCGCCTGACATGACAGCGGAAAACACAGGGGCTGCAACCGAGCCACCGTAGTAAACACCGTTGCTGGGCTCATCTACCATCACAGCAATAATCAGACGTGGATTGGAAGCTGGCGCCATGCCGACAAATGACGACACATATTTGTCATCGATATAACCGCCGGGGCCCAGCTTGTGGGCAGTGCCAGTCTTGCCAGCTACACGATAGCCAGCAACTTGCGCCTTGGGTGCGGTTCCGCCGGGCTGCACCACCAACTCCAGCATCTCGCGCACCTGCCTTGCCGTCTGTGCGCTGAATACTTGTTGCCCGACTGGATATTCTTTCAACTTGAGCAAAGATACCGGACGCAGCTCGCCATCATTGGCAAATACCGTGTAGGCGCGCGCCAGTTGCAGCAAAGTCACGCTGATACCGTGGCCAAATGACATCGTGGCCTGCTCGATGGGCCGCCATGTCTTGTAGTTGCGCAGACGCCCGGAAACTTCACCGGGGAAGCCAATATGCGTAATGGTGCCAAAACCCAGTTGATTGAACACGCTCCAGAAATATTGCGGAGTAAGGGTCAGCGCCATCTTGGCGGAGCCAACGTTGGATGATTTTTGTATGACCTGGGCGACCGAGATGAGGCCCTGCGGGTGCGCATCGTGTATGGTGGCTGGCCCTATGGATAGCGTGCCCGGCGAAGTCTGCACCATGGTCTCCGGCTTGAAGTTACCATTTTCCAGAGCTGCAGCTGCGGTAACAGCCTTCATAGTGGAGCCAGGCTCAAAAGTATCGACAATTGCGCGATTACGCGATTTCCCGGCGATATTGGTCGGGTTGTTCGGATTGTAGGTTGGCAGATTAACCATGGCGAGTACCTCGCCAGTCTTGGCATCGAGCACGATGGCAGCAGCAGCCTTGGCCTTATGAATCTCTACTGCATGCGCCAGCTCGCGATAGGTCAGATACTGTATCTTGCGGTCTATGGACATGGCGATATCGTGGCCATCCTGCGGCACTTTCACCGCTTCCAGATCTTCCACGATATGGCCTTGCCTGTCCTTGATGACACGGCGGCTACCAGGCTTGCCGGAAAGCCAGTCCTGATACTTGAGCTCAAAACCTTCCTGCCCGTTCTCGTCTATTCCAGTAAAGCCAACCAGATGTGCTGTGACTTCACCGGCAGGATAATAACGGCGGTACTCGCGCTGCATGAATACCCCAGACACGCCTAGTCGCATCACCTGGCTGGCAAGCTCGGGGGGGATGCGACGCTTAAGGTACACAAACTCGCGTTCGTTATTGCTCAGTTTCTTGCTGACTTCTTCGACTTTCAAGCCAAGCAGGCTCGCCAGCTTTTTGGTTTGTTCCGGGGTGATCTTTACATCAGCCGGACTCGCCCAGATGGATTCGACCGGTGTACTGATCGCAAGCGGCACACCGTATCTATCCGTGATCATGCCACGATGAGCAGGCAGGGTCATGGCGCGACTGTAGCGCGCATCACCCTCTTTTTGCAGAAAATCACGATGCAGCCCCTGCAGGTAAACACCTCGCCCCAACAAAGCAGCAAAACCCAGCAGCACCGAGATCAGCAGAACTCGGCGGCGCCAGGCTGGCAGCTTGATCATGTGTTGATGGGCAGCGGCTCTCATATCCTTAATTCGGTTTCACTACTTGTATACGCTTTGCATCCGGCACTTCCATATGCAGTTGCTGCGATGCGATTTGTTCTATACGGGCATGCATGGCCCATGTACTTTGTTCCAGTTGTAGCTGACCCCACTCAATATCGAACTGCTTGGCAGCCTCTTGGTTTTGCTGGAGCTCGAAATACAGCTTGCGCGACTTGTGCTGCGAAGTAATCGTGCCCAGCGCGGTCAGGATCAGCACCAGAAAAAGGATCAGGTTCAGCTTGGTCATAGCGTCACCTCAATTCACAGCCGTACGTTCAGCCACGCGCAGCACTGCACTGCGGGAGCGCGGATTACGCTTGATCTCTGCCGCACTCGGCTTGATGGCCTTGCCAACAGAGACCAAGCGAGGCTGCGGCAGGTCTTTTGCCCGCACCGGAAAATTGGGCGGCAGATCATCTCTGTCTTCCTCAGAGCGGATAAAGCGCTTGACGATGCGATCTTCCAGCGAGTGGAAACTGATCACTGCCAAACGCCCTGCTGGCGCAAGCACTGCCATGCACTGCGGCAACACTAACGACAACTCCTCAAGCTCTTGATTGATGAAAATCCGTAAAGCTTGAAAGGTGCGCGTCGCCGGGTCTTGGCCTGGCTCAATTTTGGGGACCGCGCTTGCCACGATCTTGGCAAGTTGTCCGGTTGTATTGATGGGCTCCCCACTAGTGCGCGCCTCAACAATCGCCCTTGCAATCTGTTTAGCAAACCGTTCTTCACCATAATCCTTGATGACCTCCCTTAATTGTTGCTCGGATGTTGTAGCCAGAAACTCCGCTGCTGTCTGGCCACGGCTTTGATCCATACGCATATCCAATGGACCATCAAACCTGAAACTAAAACCACGCTCACCTTCGTCGATCTGCGGTGAGGAAATCCCCAAATCCAGCAACACGCCATCGACCTTACCTACACCCAACTCCGTCAACGCATCCTGCATGCCGGCAAAATGGCTATGCACAATGCTGAACCGCTCATCTTCAATCGCAGCAGCTGACGCAATCGCTGCCTGATCGCGATCAAAAGCAATCAATCGCCCCTTGGCACTCAGGCGCTGCAATATGCTGCGGCTATGACCGCCGCGACCAAAGGTGCCATCGACATAGCAGCCATCTGGCTTGATCGCCAGCGCATCCACTGCTTCATCCAATAACACCGACACATGCTGCAAATCTTTTGAAGGAAAATCTGGAGATAATGAATCTGTTGAAGCGGATGACTGTAGTGAGCGGATGCTCACAGCGAGAAGCCCTCCAGCTCGGCCGGCAACGCCATATCTTCGCCGGACATTACACGGTCCAATTGGGCGCGCCAGGCATCCACATTCCACAACTCAAAGCGCGAACCCTGCCCCACTAACATCACCTGCTTTTCCAGACCGGCAAATTCACGCAAGGTGGGGGAGATCAGCAAACGTCCTGCGCTATCCATGGCAACATCCTCGGCATAACCCACCAGCAGCCGTTGCAGCGCACTGGATTGTTTGTCGAAACTGGAAAGTGCCATCATCTTGGCCTGGATTGGCTCCCACGCTGGCTGCGGGTACAGAAGCAAGCAGCGATGCGGGTGCGCTGTAAGCACGAGATTACCCGCGCATTGAGTCTGCAAGGCGTCACGGTGCTTGGCTGGCACAGCCAACCTGCCTTTCACATCCAGACTTAGCGATGTAGCACCACGAAACATGCGACCCCTTTAGATTGAGATGGAGACCCCTTATGAGGAAAGTGTGAAGAATTGCTGGCTGCCCTTAGTTTCAGTCAGCAATTCCCCACAAAACTCCACATTTCTCCACTTGCGCCCACTATAGATAAAAAAAATGGGCGATGCAAGCCCTTTTTCGTGATTTTTCCTTTACAGGACAATGACTTAGCGTATTTTTGTGATAAAAAAATTATCCTTAAAAAATAAGGGGATACAGAATTAAATGAAAGTGCTTTATGAGAACTATTGCGGAAGTATCAGAAACTACATGACTGGAAAATTTGAGTTTACAACTAATTAAGGAAATGAAGCTGGCCGATAAGCCGGGTTCTGTTCACGTCTTGCGACGGTGACAGTCATTCATCTAGGCGTACCGTTACCGGCACGCTCAAGCAACCTACCCGCTAGTAGCGCGAGCCACGCCTATACCCGAAGGTAATCACTAGCCTACTTGGTCTTGCTGCGGATGGAGGTTACCGCGTTTCACGTCCACCTTGCGGCTTACTCGTCTCTGTGGCCCTATTCCTCGCCTCACGGCGTACGGCCGTTAGCCGTCATCCCGCTCTTTGCAGCCCGGACTTTCCTCCCCCCATTACTGGGCGGCGACTGTCTGGCCAGCTTCACCAGTTATTTTAGCATGGCTGCCGGCACGCCTTCACCGCAGCAGAAAAGAGAGGGGCTCAAGTAAAGAAAATAATAGGGTAAACAGCAATTGCCAATACGATCCAGATCCACTCCATCCCCCAACGTTGCAAGCGGCCTGTAAACTGCAGAATAAAAACAATGACACACAATAAAAAGAATATTGCGAATACCATCACAACTCTCCGTTGATTAGACTTTTTGTACCAATAATGTGCTAGCGATTGAATTGTACGCTAGTAAATCATTTTTCCAACACTGCTGCTAGGGACGCTAGGCAAATATCGACATTCTCCATGGTCGCACTAGTGCCCATCAGACCGATACGTATGGTTTTACCGGCCAGATCACCCAGACCAGCACCAACTTCTATGCCATAACAACTTAGCAGCTCGGCGCGCAAGCGCGCATCATCAACACCATCCGGCACCAATACGGTATTTAATTGCGGCAACCTGTATGGCTCCTTAACCAGCAGTTCTAAACCGAGCACTTGCAATCCGGCTACTAGATGCTGATGACAGGCAAGATGTCGCTGCCAGCGTGGCTCAAGGCCCTCTTCAGCCAACATCACAAGAGACTCATGCAAGCCATAAAGAGCATTGATAGGCGCAGTATGGTGATAGGTGCGCTTGACGGTAACGCCACCTTCTCCCCAGTAGCTCATTACCAAATTGAGGTCCATAAACCAACTTTGAACAGGCGTGCTACGCGCCTTGATCTTAGCCACCGCCCGCTCACCAAAAGTCACTGGCGACAATCCTGGCGTACAGGAAAGACCTTTCTGGCTGGCAGAATAGACTGCATCCAGCCCCCAAGCATCCACTAGCACTGGCGTACAGCCGAGCGAAGTCACAGTATCGCAAATGACCAAAGCGCCGTAGCGATGAGATATCTCTGCCAATAATGCAGCATCGGACTGAGCGCCGGTAGAGGTCTCTGCGTGCACAAAAGCCACCACCTTGGTATCCGGATGATTGCGCAAAGCATCTTCCAGCTTTTGCGGGCTGACAGGGTGCCCCCAGTCATCCTCGACCACCACCAGCTCAGCACGGCATCGTCTGACATTTTCCATCATGCGGCGGCCAAACACACCATTGCTGCACACGATCACTTTGTCGCCCGGCTCCAACAAGTTCACAAAGCAAGTTTCCATACCCACCATGCCTGGCGCAGAAACTGCGAAAGTCAGTGCATTTTCGGTCTGGAAGGTATATCTCAACAAAGCTTTCATGGATTCCAGCATGTCTGAAAATGCTGGATCAAGATGACCGATGGTTGGCTTGCCCATCGCATCCAGTACACGCTGATGCACATCAGAAGGCCCGGGGCCTAGCAGGATACGTCTAGGCGGTTCGAATGATTGGGCTTGCGGAGCGACCAGCATGACTAAGCTTCCAGTTTCCAGCGGATTTCCTGCCCAGCCCGCAGCGGCACTAACGCATCCTGCCCCAGACTTAATTCATCGGGTACTGTCCAGCTCTGCCTGAGCAATGTCACCTTGCCCTGATTGCGTGGCAAACCGTAATAGTCAGGCCCGTGAAAACTGGCGAATGCCTCCAGCCTGTCCAGCGCTCCAGCATCCTCGAATGCCTCGGCGTACAGCTCGATCGCCGCATGGGCAGTATACATACCTGCGCAGCCACAAGCAGCTTCTTTGGCAGACTTGGCATGAGGTGCGCTATCCGTGCCCAAAAAGAATTTCGGACTGCCGGAGATGGCCGCCTTGACTAGCGCCTGACGGTGTTCCTCACGCTTCAATACGGGCAGACAATAGTGATGTGGACGTATACCACCGGCAAACATCGCATTCCGGTTCATCAATAAATGATGAGCTGTGATCGTGGCCCCAACATGACCAGAAGCTGCCATCACAAAATCGGCTGCATCCTTGGTAGTAATGTGTTCGAATACTACGCGCAAGCCGGGAAACTTTTGCAGCAAAGGCGCCATATTGCGCTCGATAAAGACTTTTTCACGGTCAAACACATCCACATGACTATCGGTAACTTCCGCATGCACCAGCAATGGCAGCCCATGCTTTTCCATCGCCTCCAGAGCTTTGACGCAATGACCAAGATTGGTCACACCAGAATCTGAATTGGTAGTGGCACCAGCCGGATATAACTTGACGCCATGGACAATCCCGCTTGCCTTGGCCTTCGCAATCTCTTCCGCAGAAGTGTTATCGGTTAGATATAAAGTCATCAACGGCTCGAACTGCATACCTGCAGGCAAGGCTTGCAAAATACGCTGGCGATAGGCAATCGCCATTTCCGTAGTAGTAATAGGTGGCCTCAGGTTGGGCATAACGATAGCACGGGCGAATTGTCGGGCCGTATCTGGCAGTACTGACCGCAAAGCCTCACCATCGCGCAAGTGCAAATGCCAGTCATCCGGGCGGGTCAGGGTGATTTTTTCCATGATTCAACTCTTTAAACTTAATGCAAACTCATACAGGGTGTTCTTCTTGGCGCCAGTGATCTCCACCGCCAACTTCACCGCCTGCTTCAAAGGTAACTCAGCCAGCAACAGGGTCAAAATACGCGCTTCTTCATCGCTCACAGCAGCAGCCTCTACTGGAGGAGCTGCCTCGACCAACAAAACAAATTCGCCACGCTGCTGGTTAGCGTCTGCTTCCAGCCAGGCCTGCGCTTCAGCAAGTAGGCAACGATGAAAAGTCTCGAACGTCTTGGTCAGCTCACGCGCAATAGTAATGCGTCTTTCACCGCCCAGCACAGCAGCCATGTCCACCACACACTCGAGAATACGATGCGGCGCTTCATAAAACACCAGCGTATGCGGCAGCGCTTGCAAGCTTTCCAGCATTTTACGCCGCTGTGAACCACTTGCTGGCAGAAAACCAATGAAACTGAACCCCTGACTGGTGATGCCACTTGCAGACAGGGCAGCCACCACTGCGCTGGCACCGGGCACAGGCACCACCTTGATTCCTGCCTCAAGCAACACATCCACCACAATAGCCCCGGGATCACTGATTCCTGGGGTGCCAGCATCTGTCACCAGCGCAATTGACTCACCAGCCTGCAAGCGCTGCAAAAGCGCACGTGCTGATTGCTGCTCGTTATGCTCATGCACAGCAAGCAGCTTCTTCTGGATAGCAAAGTGAGAGAGCAGGTGACTGGTATGACGGGTATCCTCTGCCGCTATCGCATCCACGCCCTTCAACACTTCTAGCGCACGCAGACTAATGTCCTGAAGGTTTCCAATCGGCGTGGCGACCACATATAATGTACCGCTATGACTCAACGAATAATTTTCCTCTTATGCATATTCTGTGCATGCTTTTACAGCCCAGCCTATGCCGATACAGCAAATAGCCCAGGCAATACGGCTACAACAGCTAAAAAGAAACCTGAAACCGCTTTTCTGGAAGGTCTGAACTGCCTCAAACAACAAGATGCAGAGTGTGCCCAGTTAATGCTGAACAGTATCCCCGCGCAATCAGCCTACGCCAAGATACTGGCTGGCCGCTTGGCTATACTTGCCGACGACACTGATCGTGCATTCCGCCTGCTTTTGCCATTACAAGCCGACAACAACTTGCCTGCCGTAGCACGCATCAGTTTACACGGTAGCCTGGCACTAGCCTATGAAAAACAGGCAGACATAGCCCGGGCACTGGAGCAATTGACGCAAGCAGAATCTTACATGAGCGACTCTGAAGAAAAACAGCAATCTCAGGGTCATATCCTCGATCTGTTGACACCGCAAAGCCGTGACGATCTGGTTGAAATGCGCGGCGAAAGCCTAGACACCACCATTCAAGGATGGATAGACCTTGCTCTGGCAGCGCAAGCAGATGATGGCTCACAATCCGCAATTAATAGTTGGCGCAATGCTTACCCTGAGCATCCCGGGCTGCTGATCGCAGAAAAGCATTACCCCAAACAAACAGTTATCAGCCCCCCTGCCGCTACCGATAGCGAAGCTTTATCGGGCAAGCTCGCTATCAAGCCTAAAAAGGAGAAGGGCTTAAAAGGTCAGATTGCCCTGATATTACCGTTTGGAGTAGACGCTTTTTATCCTGCCGCAGATGCCATTGAGCGTGGCTTTCTTGCAGCGCAGAATGCAAGTGAGCACAGTGCCGATACACGAATTTATGCGAGCAACGCCAACAAAAACGAAATTGCAGCGCTCTATGCCAAGGCCGTTAGCGAGGGGGCAAAATACATCATAGGTCCACTGACACGCGATGAAGTCACAGAACTAAGCACACAGCCCATTCCGGTTCCTACACTGGCATTGAATCAGGCCGGACTCACTAAAAATCCTGCCAATTTTTACACTTATGGCTTATTCATAGAAGGCGAAGCTGCACAGATCGCCAAAATGGGCCGTGACAGCGGCATGCAGACAGCCACCATCGTGATGACGGAAACTACCCTAGCAAACCGCATTGCCAAAGCATTCAGTGATGCTTGGCTGGCTGACGGAGGGCAAATACGACTACAGATTATCGTGGCTCAAGGTGGCTCTCTGGATGAAATCAAGGCCAAGGTTCTGGCCAACCCAGCAGACATGATACTAATGGCGACTACCGCCGAGGAATCACGCATTATCCGTCCTTATCTGGATCAAGCCACACCCACTTTCGGCCTCTCCTATATTTATACAGGCATCAATGCTGACAGTGCAGATCAAGCCTTGTCTGCCGTGCGCTTTATCGACATGCCCTGGCTATTAAATCAGGAAGACAGCAGTTTTTCTGATTACAAGGCAGACGCCATGGATTTACCTCAGGGCGAGATGCAGCGCTGGTATGCACTTGGGGCAGACGCCTACCGTATCATGTCCATCCTCGCCAATCAGCCTAGGCAAAGCACTACATTGCGCGGACTCAGTGGCAAGATTCAGATATCACCAGACGGGCAGATTTCACGCCAGCTTGCAGTTGGTCGATTTAGCCAGGATGGTGTTCTGCTGGAAAAATTGCCTTGAATAAACTTGGCGCTGAAGCAGAAAGAATCGCTGCCACATTTTTGCAACAGCAAGGGTTAATACTGCTGGAAAACAATTACAGCTGCCGTTATGGTGAGATAGATCTCATCATGCGGGATGGAAAAACCCTGGTATTTGTTGAAGTCCGCATGCGTAGCAATCATCAGTTTGGCGGGGCAGCAGCGAGCATCACCCCTGCCAAACAACAAAAACTCAAACATACAGCTGAGCACTATTTACAGCAGCGTCGCGTTCCCGCCTGCCGGTTTGATGCGATACTAATGAGCGAACCCAAAATTGAAGCAATTGAATGGGTTAAGAATGCATTCGACGCCTAGCGCCGATATATCTAGGTAAACCACATCATGGAACTGAACCAACGCATTAGCCAACATTTTGAAGAAAGCGGCCGACTCAAGCTGGAACTGGCTGACTTGCTGGCAGCCCCTATTGTCAAATCCGCAGAGATTATCGTACAGGCGTTGCTGAATGAAAAAAAAGTGCTCGCCTGTGGTAATGCTGGTTCTTCCGCCTGTGCCCAGTATTTTGCCTCTTGCATGATCAACCGCTTCGAAGTCGAGCGCCCAAGCCTTGCAGCAATTGCATTGACCGGTGACAATGCAACTCTGACCTCGATCGCCAATGATGATAATTTCGATAGAATTTTCTCAAAACAGATCATGGCACTGGGACAGCCGGGCGATATCCTGCTCGCGCTCAGTACCTCTGGAAACTCTAAAAACATTCTGCGCGCTATTAAAGCAGCCAAAGAACGCCACATGCACGTAATCGCCATGACAGGTGGCGACGGTGGCAAGCTGGTTGAACTTTTGGAAGATGAAGATATTCACATAGGCATCCCTCATGATAATGCTGCGCGCATTCAGGAAACATACATACTTATTTTGCATTGCCTTTGCGATGCCATCGATTGTCTTTTGTTAGGAGTCCACTAAATGCGTTTTCCCATCCAATTACTGTTCAGCATTGCCCTTGCCAGCCAACTGAGCGCCTGCCTTCCCGCAGTGGTAGGTGGCGCAGCCGCAACGGGTGTCATGGCAGCAGACAGACGCACATCAGGCACTTATATTGAAGATCAAGGCATAGAAATCAAGGCCGAAAAATCGATTGTTGACCACTTAGGGAGCGCCAACATCCATGCCAATGTCACCAGCTTCAACCGTAATGTACTGATTACTGGCGAAGCGATTGACGAAACCACCAAAAACAAGGCCGAGGCGCTTGTAAAAGAAGTTGATAATGTCAAAGGTGTGACCAACGAACTCACCATTGGCCCCAAGAGCGCACTTGCAGACCGCAGTAACGACGCTTACATCACCTCCAAGGTAAAGGCACGCATGGTCACTGAAAATCGTTTCCCTGCCAATTACGTCAAGATAGTCACAGAAGCCTCAGTGGTGTACCTCATGGGCATGGTAACCAAGCAAGAAGCAGAAGACGCAGTGGATATTGCACGCAATACCAACGGTGTAGAAAAAGTCGTCAAGGTTTTTGAGTATTTAGACTGAGTTCACGTGCTCGCCAACTGTTATAATTGGATGCAATATTTTCTGGAGTAGTTGGGGCAACCCATCCTGAGCAAAAACATGAGTGAAATCATCATAGAGGGCCTAACCCGCGCCGGCAAACCTTTCCGTCCAAGTGACTGGGTAGACCGCATGTGCAGCACCTACGCTAGTTTCGGCGCAGACCGAAAGCTGCGTTACTCACCTTATCTAAAACCACGCGTGGTAAACGGTGTGCGCTGCCTGGCTGTCGACCTCAAGCTCAAGGAAGTAAATCCAGAGGGCTACACCCAACTTATGCAATTCACCGAAGAGAACCAGCTGAATGTACTGGACGGGGCTGGAAACTCTATCCCGACACCGTTTTAAGAGACAGCGCCAGTAGCTAGTCATTTCCACCAGAGACAGCTGGGGTTCCGGCTATCTCTCCATGATCACTTTTTCTATATATTGCCGCGTCACTGCGCCCTTACGGATTTTTACCAGTTTGCCTTGTGGGTTGTAGATATAAGTCGTTGGCAACACATCGGCCGGGCCAATCTGAGCAATCACCTTTTCATCACCCAATACAATCGGGTAGGACATCAACATATCATCAACAAAAGCAGCTACCTCCTTGGCTGACTTGTAATCCAGAGCAACTCCTATCACGGCAAGGTCTTTGCGCTTGTCATGCATCGCCACAAGATCCGGCACTTCTTCGAGACAAGGTGGACACCATGTCGCCCAGTAATTCACTACCAGCCATTTACCCCTGTAATCTTCCAGCTTGTGCTGTTTGCCCGCCATATCTTTGATAATGAAGCTTTCTGCTTGAACAACCCCAGAATATGTATATGCCATGACAACCATTGTCATCCATAAAAATATTCTGCGAAATGTGAGGTTT
>CAYXMC010000008.1:0-17472 GCA_964466095.1 uncultured Methylophilaceae bacterium
GGTTGCCAAAGGCGCTATGCAGTTCCTCGCTGGCACCTTTCAGTCCTAGCATGGTGTCTGCATTCATACTGATACGATGGCGACCATTACTCAGACTTTGCGACTCATTGAGGATCATTTTGAGCAGGGCAGCAATGTCGATTTCTGTGTCTGGCGGGGTAGTTGCTCCGCTCTCCAATTGCGACAATGTCAGTAAATCTTCAATCAGTCTGCGCATGCGGCCGGTCTGCTCTTGCATCATGGCAAAATAAGTGCGTGTACTTTCTGGTACGGCACCTTCGATGTCATTGAGGGTTTCAAGAAACCCGCCCACAACAGTCAGCGGAGTACGCAGTTCATGAGAGACGTTGGCGATAAAGTCGCGGCGCATGTGTTCCAGTTTTTCAAGTTGGCTGATATCGCGACAAATCAGCAATTTCTGGTTAGCACCGAATGGTACCAGTTGGATTTCGAGAGTAAGATCGGTGTTGATCCATGATTGTAGCTTGATGGGCTCTGAATAATCCTGCTTCTCAAGGTAAGCGATGAACTCGCCATGGCGCACCAGATATATGATGGGCTGACCATTATCCTGCTTCATGGAAAGGCCGAGCTGTTTTTCAGCAGGGGGATTGCACCATTCAATCTGGTTGCTGCCGTTAAGCAGTACTACACCATCTGGTAGTGCGCTGGCAGCGTGACGGAAGCGGTCAAGAGCTGAGCTGAGTTGTGTCTGGCTGCGACTTTGTCTACGTTGTTCATGATAAAGGCCGGCAAAGATATCTTCCCAGATACCGCTACCGACGGGCACAGTAGAAAGGTCGGGTTTTTTGAACCAAACAGTCAGTCTGTGTATCCAGTAAAGGTGACTGAGTAGATATACCAAGATGGCTGATGCAAAAACCAGCAACGCGGTAACCGCGTCTTCGCTAGCCCAGACAATCAGACAGGTAATGACGGTGGCCAGTAGCAGCCAGAAAGCTTTCCAGCGTATGTCTTGCACGCTAATGAATTCCCAAAATTTAGAGCGTGCTTATTATGAGCTACTGAGCAGAGAAACGGTAGCCAACACCACGTACAGTTTGAATTAAATCTTCATGACCTGATTCAGTCAGTGCGCGGCGTAGACGGCGGATATGTACGTCTACCGTCCTGTCTTCCACAAATACACGGTCGCCCCATACACGGTCTAACACTTGGCTGCGTGAATGTACACGCTCCGGATTCGACATGAGGTAGTGCAGCAGGCGGAATTCTGTCGGGCCCAATTCCAGAGTCGCACCATTACCAGACACACGGTGAGTGGTTGGATCCAGGCGTAGACCATTTACTTCTATCGGATCGTCTGTCATTTGTGGTGCACGGCGACGCAATACTGCCTTGATCCGGGCATTTAGTTCTCTAGGGCTGAATGGTTTGGTGACATAATCATCTGCGCCGACTTCCAGACCTCTGACCTTGTCGGCCTCCTCTCCACGTGCGGTTAGCATGATGATAGGAATAGCTTTGGTCAGCTCGTCGGCTTTTAGTTTGCGTGCAAATTCAATGCCGCTCATACCGGGCAACATCCAGTCCAGAATGATCAGATCGGGCAGGGTTTCACGAATCAGAAGCTGTGCTTGTTCTACGCTTAGGGCGCGAATAGCATTGTGACCAGCTTGTGTGAGGTTCAGGGCAAGCAGCTCCTGAATCGCTGGTTCATCTTCCACAACAAGTATATTTGCTGGCATTTATTTAATGTCCTCTGGTTTTACTTCCAGCGCACTATATGACGATGATATGACATATTTATGACATAGATTAAGAAAAATTGATGTGCTAATAGTTTGTTGTGCCCCTTTAGGTTTAGCTGAGGCAAGCGGTCAGCCGTGGTAAAATAATTAGATATAACTTGTAAAGATTTAAGGAGCTAATGTGAAAGAGCTGGAAATCGATCTGAATGGTGCGGGCATGCGCGTAGGTATTGTGCTTTCCCGATTTAATAGTGACATTGGCGATGGTCTCTTGAGTGCATGCGAGGCAGAGCTTCTGAAGTTGGGCGTGAGTGCCGATGACATTACTCTGGCAACCGTTCCCGGCGCTCTGGAAACCCCCTTGGTCTTGCATCAGATGGCTGATTCTGGCAATTTTGACGCCCTGATTGCATTGGGTGCGATTATCCGTGGCGAGACTTACCATTTTGAAGTGGTTTCCAATGAATCTGCACGCGGCATTTCTGAAGTACAACTGAATACTGGTGTGCCAGTGGCCAATGCCATTCTGACTACTGAAGATGATGATCAGGCGATTGCCCGCATGGCAGTCAAGGGTGCCGAGGCTGCGGCTGTTGCAATTGAAATGGCTAATCTGGTCAAGAAGCTATGAGTGATAAGCAACAGGCGACCAAAAAGCCTGCAAAAGCCAGCAAGAACCGTCGTAAATCCAGAGAGTTGGTACTGAAAGGTGTGTACCGCAGCTTTCTCAATCAGTCTCCGTTGCGAGATGTGTTGCGCGAGCTGGTAGATGACCCGGATTATTCGCGGGCAGACGAAGCTTATTTTCGTCAGTTGATAGAGGGGGTTAGTGAGCAGTTGCCAAATCTTGATGTGCAAATTGCCGAGTTTCTTGATCGTCCGGTCGTTGAATTAAGTCCCATCGAGCATGCAATTCTTTGTATCTCAGCCTATGAATTGATTAATGATTTGAGTATTCCCTATCGTGTGGCCATTAATGAAGGCGTGGAGTTGGCCAAGGCTTATGGCGGCACCGATGGGCACAAGTACGTTAATGGTGTTCTGGACAAACTGGCAGCAAAAGTCAGAGCTGCCGAAGTTGGCAGGAAATAAGCCTAAAACTCCCTCTATGATTGCGATTTAGAAGCCAATGCTTCATTTTAAAAAAAATCGCGTGTAATATCGAAGTTGCTTGTGTACTAACAAATCTAATATGCATTAGCTAACTTAAAGGGGAGTGGGCTTGAAAAAGACCTTCTGGAAGTCTGACTGGTTCGCGGGGCTGGTGATCTCCCTGTTATTCTTGTTTGCCAGCGGCAGCGCATTTTTACAAAGCTTGGAACGCAAAGCCTATGATGCTGGCGTTCAGGCGTCTTCTCGTGATCCCGGCAACAAAATCGCAATTATTGCCATTGATGATCAAAGCATTTCCAATATTGGCCGCTGGCCCTGGTCGCGTGACGTTCATGCAAAAATGACCGACATGCTGGCTGGTGCTCAGGCAAAAGTCATTGGTAATACCGTATTCTTTGTTGAGCCACAGATTGATCCTGGCTTGGCTTACATTAACAAACTGGCTGAATTCGTTGCTTCATCCTCCATTCCCACTGCAGCCCCGGAAGCAGGGCAACTTGATGAGTTGTTGAAAGAGGCTCAAGCCACTCTTAATACAGATGCCAAGCTGGCAGAGAGTTTCAAGAATGCGGCAAATGTCGTAGTTGCCATGCCTTTCGTCGTTGGAGAGCCGCGCGGCAATCCAGACAAGCCCTTGCCTGAATATGTTGTCAAGAACGGGCTGGGCAAAGTCACTGACAAGATAGGTGCTGAAGACTCTGGTCTGTTGCCGATTCCTACCATTGCCGCATTGCCACCTATTCCGGAAGTAGGTGAGAATGCCGCAGCTATTGGCCACCTGAATGCCAACCCTGATGTGGATGGTGCGATTCGTTCAGAACCGTTGATTCTGTCTTACTATGATCAATATTACCCTTCGCTTTCCTTACAGATTGCGGCAACCTACCTCAACCTGAAATCCAAAGATATTCAGGCGAGGCTGGGAGAGGGGGTGCGACTGGGCAAGCTGAATATCGCGACTGACAGTTTCTTGCAGATGAATACGTTTTTCTATGCGGATCATGATGGGCGTCCAGCTTTTCCTGTAGATTCATTTTATGATGTTTACAGCGGCAAGATTCCAGTAGAAAAATACCGTGGCCGTATCGTGCTCATCGGCGCAACTGCAGGTGGCGTTGGTGATAGTCAGATCACCCCTATTTCTTCCAGCATGAAACCTATCGAGACACTGGCTCATTCGGTTGCCAGTATTCTCAATGAAGATTTCTTCGTCTCCCCGCCTTGGGCGTTCTGGGCAGAGCGCGGCGTATTTCTGCTGATCGCGCTATATTTGATCCTGCTTTTGCCAAGATTGAAAGCCGCAATGGCGGCAGGTATTACTGGCTTACTCTTGCTGGCCTTGATTGCGACACATTTTGTGATGATGACGCAACAAGGGATGTGGTTGCAGTTGATGGTGCCTGCAACATTACTGTTGGTGGGTCATGGTTTACTGACCACAAAACGTTTCCTGATGACGGAAAAAGGCAAGGCAAAATCCGAAGCTGAATCTGCAGAAAGCAACCGTAATCTGGCTTTGATGTTCCAAAGTCAAGGGCAACTGGATATGGCTTTTGATCGTTTGCGCAAGTGCCCAATGGATGACAGCTTGATGGATGTACTCTACAACCTTGCACTGGACTTTGAGCGCAAACGCCAGTTCAACAAGGCAGAGTCAGTGTTTGCCTATATGGCTGATTACAATCCAAAATATAAAGATCTTGAGCAGCGCCTTGCGCGTTCCAAGGCGATGGCTGAGACTGTCATTCTAGGTGGTGGTGGGGGTGGCCGCACCAATGCCAGCACCATGATCTTGCAGGATGGCTCAGTGGAGAAGCCCATGTTGGGCCGCTACCAGATAGAAAAAGAGTTGGGCAAGGGTGCGATGGGCGTCGTCTATTTAGGCAAGGATCCCAAGATTGGTCGTGTTGTCGCTATTAAGACTATGGCGTTAGCGCAGGAGTTTGAGCCAGACGAGTTGGAGGAGGTCAAGGAGCGCTTCTTCCGAGAGGCCGAAACTGCTGGCCGCCTTAATCACCCCAATATTGTGACTATGTACGATGCTGGTGAGGAACATGATCTGGCTTATATTGCCATGGAATTTCTCAAGGGCAAGGATTTGGCCCCCTACACTAAACCTGACAATCTGCTCCCGCTCGAAAAAGTCATGGATATTGTTGCCAAAACAGCAGAGGCCCTCGATTACGCCCATAGTCACAATGTGGTACACCGTGATATCAAGCCTGCAAACATCATGTATGAAGTAGGCAATGGTACGGTTAAAGTTACTGATTTTGGTATTGCTCGGATTACCGATTCCTCTAAAACTAAAACTGGCATGGTGCTGGGTACGCCAAGCTATATGTCTCCAGAACAACTGGCAGGTAAAAAGGTTGATGGGCGCTCCGATCTCTTCTCCTTGGGTGTAATGCTCTACCAGATGGCGACAGGTCAGCTACCTTTTACCGGTGATTCAATGGCGACTCTGATGTTCAAGATCGCAAATGAGCCGCACGCTGGAGTGAAGACCATCAAACCTGATTTACCACAATGCCTCTCTGACATCATTGACCGCATGCTGGATAAAGATATCGACAAGCGTTATGCACGTGGTGCCGAGATTGCAGCGGACATTCGTCGTTGCATGGAACAGGCCGGTGCATGATGAATCTGGCTGATACGCTGGAGATTGTAAGGCTGACTGATGTTGGCCAACGTCGCGACCACAATGAAGATGCGGTAGCCAGCGATAGTGAAATGGGGCTGGTGGTATTGGCCGATGGTATGGGTGGATACAAAGCGGGCGAGGTAGCTAGCGAGATTGCGGTGCTCACTATTGTGGCCGAATTGAAAGAAGCCATGCAGAGCCTTCAACCCGGTGAGATAGATGCAGCTACTGGGATGCAGGCAGAAAGCCTGATTTTAAAAGAAGCCGTTGCCAAGGCCAATGAGTCTATCTATAACGTATCCCAGACACAGCCGCAATGTGCGGGTATGGGTACGACATTAGTGGTTGGTCTTTTCACCAACAACAAGATCATTGTTGGGCATATTGGCGATTCCCGAATGTATCGTCTTCGCGGTGAGGAGTTGATACAGGTGACCGAAGATCACTCACTTTTGCAGGAGCAAATCAAGTCTGGCTTGATTACCCCGGAGCAGGCAAAACTTTCGCATAACAAGAATCTGGTAACACGGGCTTTAGGCATAGATCCTGCTGTAGAGCTGGAGATTCATGAATATGACACGGAAGTTGGTGATATTTACATGTTGTGTTCAGATGGTCTTAGTGATTTGGTTGAGGATGAAGATATCCAGCTCACGCTGGCATCGCTGGGCAGTAATCTCGAATTGGCAGCATCACAGCTCATTCAAATGGCAAATGACAATGGCGGTAAGGATAATATTTCCGTAATTTTGGCGAGAGTATTAAAGCCTTATCCAGCCACACGCAGTTGGGTGAGCAATTTTCTTAATTGGTTAAAATAGCAGGTAAAACATGGCGAAGCTTATTTATTCATTAGACGGTGCATTTCTGGGCGAGTACCAGTTGGATAAAGAGCGCATGACGATTGGTCGACGCCCTACCAACGATATTCATATTGATAATCTGGCCGTCAGTGGTGAACACGCAGTGATTGTGACCATAGGTAATGATTCTTTTCTGGAAGACTTGGATAGTACAAACGGTACCTTGGTCAACGGCAAGTCTATCAAAAAGCATGTTTTGCAACATGCGGATGTGATTGAGTTTGGTAAATATCAGCTCAAATATATCAATGAAGCTGCGCTTAATAATGCAGGTATGGGAGGCAGTCCTGCCGACTTTGAAAAGACCATGATTATCCGGCCATCGGCAATGAAGGCTGTGAGCAGTGCCGAACCTGTTGCAGCTCCAGTGTCGCCAACGCCAGCACCAACTCCTAGTGCGGCCTCACAGCCAGTTTCCCCAGCTGCTGCCACTGTGGGCCGTATTCAGGTTCTGACGGGAGCTAGCACAGGCAAAGAGTTGGTGCTGAACAAGGCGCTGACAACGCTTGGGAAGCCAGGTGTGCAGGTGGCGGTTATTACCAAGCGCCCACAAGGGTATTTCATTACTCATGTTGAGGGGCAATCTCATCCGATTGTTAATGGTGCTTCGGTTGGTGCACAAGCGCATGCATTGAGCGACCATGATGTGATTGAGATAGCTGGGGTCAAAATGGAGTTTTATCTGGCATCAGCCTGATAGCATCGGACAGTGCGCCCAGTATCTGTCGGTGCTTGATACATCAATTTCAGGGAATTCATGAATGTCAGAGAAGCAGGAGTTATTAAAACGGCTGGAAAGGTTGAATGCGATAGGTGTCGCGCTTTCTGCCGAGCGCAATAACAAACGCTTGCTGGAAATGATACTGCTTGGAGCCAAGGAGATTACTAACTCTGATGGCGGCACACTCTATACGGTCAACGACGATAACTGCCTTAAGTTCGAGATCATGCGGACAGAAACCCTGGGTATTCACATGGGTGGTACAACTGGCAAGGAAATCCCGTTTGCGCCTATTCCACTTTATTTTCCAGATGGATCTCCCAATTTAAATTCTGTGTCGGCGTTTGCGGTAATCAATGACCGTACCGTGAATATTGCTGATGCTTACGAAGTTGAAGGCTTCGATTTTTCCGGTACAAGGAAATTCGATCAGAATACTGGCTATCGGTCAAAATCGTTCCTGACCATTCCCATGAAGAATCATGAAAATGAGATTATTGGTGTCTTGCAATTGCTGAATGCCATTGATCCAGTAACTCATGAGATTGTTCCATTTTCCATTGAGAATCAGCAGCTGGTGGAGTCGCTGGCATCTCAAGCAGCAGTCGCCCTTACTAACCACAATCTGATTGAAGGCTTGAAAGACCTGTTTGAGGCTTTCATCGAAATGATCGCAGATGCAATCGATGAAAAGTCTCCTTATACGGGTGGGCATTGTCAGCGTGTGCCAGAGTTGACCATGATGTTGGCTGATGCTGCAAACAGAACTCAGGTTGGGCCGCTAAAAGACTTCAAGATGACCGATAAGGAAGTCTATGAATTAAGGATAGCGGCTTGGCTACATGATTGTGGCAAAGTCACGACGCCAGAGTCGGTGATGGACAAGCCAACCAAGCTTACAACTATTTTTGACCGGATCGATCTGATAGACCAACGCTTTGAATTGCTGAAAAAGCAGGCCGAGTGTGAGCGATTGCTGAAACAGCTAGAGGCTTGCAAGGATGGTGAGATTCCAAATATTGCCAGACTTGAACAGGAGCATGCCGCTTACTGCCAGCAACTGGATAGTGATCGTGAGTTTCTGAAAGTTGCCAACATCGGTGGCGAGTATATGACTGAGGCTGACCAGCAACGTGTACAAAAGATTGCTACATATATACTCAAAGACTCACATGGCAATCCCCTGCCATTCCTTTCAGAGAACGAAGTTTACAATCTCAACATTACGCGCGGTACGCTGACAGCTGAAGAGCGCTCGATTATTAACAACCACATTGTGGTGACAATTAATATGCTGGAGTCCCTGCCTTACCCTAAGGACTTAAAGCGGGTTCCCGAGTACGCTGGTGGTCATCATGAACGTATGGATGGCAAAGGCTACCCACGTGGCCTGACGCGTGAGCAAATGTCGATCCCCGCCCGTGTTATGGGGATTGCTGACATTTTTGAGGCGCTGACTTCGCGTGATCGACCATATAAAAAGGCTAAAACGATTTCGGAGTCTCTTTATATTTTGGGCAAAATGAAAGAAGAAAATCATATTGATCCGGATCTTTTCGAACTGTTTATACGCGAAAAAATTTACATGAAATATGCCGAGCTATTCCTCGAGCCAGAGCAGATAGATGAAGTTGATGAGTCTAAAATCCCGGGATATGTTCCTTTGGTATAACTTAATAGAGAGAACATATGCTGATGCAAAAGACTCAAAAACTATTACTGCTATTAACAGCATTTAATCTGGCAATAGTCCTGCTTTTTCCACCATATGATGATTACTCGGTTAGTAGCCATGGGGCGGCTATTTTTGCCGGCTTCTGGTTTTTTCTTTCCGCCCCCAAATCAATGACTATTAATTCCAGCCTGCTCTATCTGGAAGTCATGGTGGTGCTGATTAACTTGGGTATCTTGTGGATGTTGACTACGGAAAATGCCCGTAGAAGCGCCAAAAAGAAGTTCAATTTTCGCAAGGCAGCTATGGTGCTGGTATTACTCAATCTGTTGGGAGTCATCTTATTCCCGCCTTTTGAGTATGTCTCAAATATGACGAATGCCATGATTCCGACATTCGAGGGGTTCTACTTCATTTTCAGTCACCCGCCTTATCGGGTGATTGTGACTCCCGTGTTGTATCTGGAAGTAATTTTTATATTGATCAATGCGGGCTTCATGTTGCTGGCGTTCAAGCAAAAGCCAGAAGATATCTCTGCCGAACAGGCTATTGCCTATGCTGCTGGTTTGAAAAAGCAGAAAACATCGCGCTGGAGCGCCTGATTTAATCGATTTCGTGTTGGCAGAATTCGCCAATACATGCCATTAATGAGCCAATGTCGTGATCACTGACATGGTGAAAAAAGCGGCCTTTAGGTGACAATTTTAAATTGGGGCCATCCTTGCATAGTCCCAGACATTTCTGCCTAATCAGGCTGATTGGCAAGTCTTTCTTTTCTATTTCTGCCTGCAGCTTATCTGCTATCAATATACTGCCACGTCCACCACATGACGGTTGATCAGGGTTTGCACGCTTGTTGACGCAGATAACTAGTTGTTTAGACATATAGATTGAATGCAACCTTTAGCATCCACTTTCAGACAACTGCCTTGTTCATACCAATCTCCTAGCACCCAGCGCTCGGTGATATGGTCATCGATATGAATCATATGTTTGGCAGGTCTATGAGTATGGCCATGAATCAGGATGGGGGGGTAATCATATTCTTTTAGCAGTTGTGCAACCGCATCGGCATTCACATCCATAATCGATTCGGATTTATGTGATTTTTCCAGTTCGCTGCGTTGACGCAAGGCTTCTATCTGGGCTTTTCTTGCTTGTAAGGGGAGTTGCAAAAATTGTTGTTGCCATGCTGGCTGGCGCACCTGTGCCCGGAAATCTTGATAGGCTATATCGTCAGTACATAATGCATCACCATGGGTAAGCAGTATCTGTTGGCTATATAACGATATCACTGTCGGGTCTGCCAGCAATTGAACACCAGTTTTTTCGGAAAATAGGCTGCCAAGTAGAAAATCACGATTACCGTGCATCAAGTAGATGCTGATGCCATGCTGGTGAAGCCGGCTCAAGCCATTCAGAACCGCTTGGTGTGCTGGGTCTTCAAGGTCGTCATCTCCTGCCCAGTATTCAAAGAAGTCACCGAGGATATACAGTGCATCAGCATGACGCGCTGAGTTGTCAAGAAACTCGAGGAACTGGCTTGTGATCGCGGGTCTGGACTGGCAGAGATGCAGATCGGAAATGAAAAGACTATACGGGTTTACATTTCCGGCTGACATGAACGATCGCTTTCGGCTGGTTAGCAGACTTCAGCACGCTCGATGATGACATTCTCAATCGGCACATCTTGATGGCCATTGCGACTGCCAGTCTTAACGCCTTTGATCTTGTCGATTACCTCAGTGCCGGCAACTACCTTGCCGAATACACAGTAACCCCAGCCTTGAGCTGTAGGTGAACGGAAGTTCAGGAAATCATTGTCAGCAACATTGATAAAGAACTGGCTGCTGGCAGAATCAGGGTCAGGAGTCCGGGCCATGGCAATGGTGTAGATGTCATTCTTCAAGCCATTGTTAGCTTCGTTTTTGATGGATGGGTTGCCTGGCTTCTGTCGCATACTGGTATCAAAACCACCGCCTTGAATCATGAAACCATCAATCACGCGATGAAAAATCACATTCTCGTAAAAGCCGCTGTTTACGTATTCCAGAAAGTTGGCGACGGTGATTGGTGCCTTCTCAGCATCCAGTTCAAGGGTGATTTCACCGAAATTGGTATGTAGTTTTACCACGATAGTTCCTTTGCAAATAAATTCGAGTTTGATGAATGAGAGTAGGGTAACGTTGCGTTAATCGGATAGCAACGTTACTTTTTCAATAATCACAGGCTTTATAGGTACATCATCATAAGGGCCTATGCTTTTGGTGGGTAGGCGGCTGATTTTCTCTACAACATCCATGCCTTGTATGACTTTGCCGAATACACAATAGCCGATCAGCTCCGGGTCATTGCCTTGATAGTTAAGCGGGATATTATTGGCTACATTAATAAAAAACTGCGAAGTGGCAGAGTCGGGCAAATAGGTTCTGGCCATGGCGATCGTGCCAATTTCGTTCGATAACCCATTTGCTGATTCATTAATAATGGCTGGCCTCGTTTGTTTCTCATGCATATCTTTGTTAAAGCCACCGCCTTGAATCATAAACCCTTGTATAGTGCGGTGAAACAATGTGCCATCATAAAATTTATCGGCTACGTATTGCATGAAATTGGCAACCGTTTTGGGTGCCTTATCAGGATAAAGTTCTACTACGAAATTTCCCTGATTGGTTTGAAAGCTGACTTTGTTGTTCTCCACCGCATCTGCGCCAAGGCTGCATAAAACGAGGATCAGAGAGATGAAGTATTTGTTCATGTTTAACCTCAGGCAGCACCTTCGTAAAGAATCTTCCAGCGATTGTTTTCAAATATCCAGTATTGGCGTTTTCTGATCTGGCTGTCCAGATTATTGCTCTTGAAGTCCTGATCAAAACTGACAATGGCCATTTCATACTGGTTGTTCGGGTAACGCATCATGCTGATATTTGAGAGCTTGATTTCAACGTGAGGCTTGTTGGCTTGGATGCGTCGTTTTTCTTTTGACCAGTTGGCGAAATCTGCTGTCTGGCTGAAGAACTGCGGCGAGTAGTGATCCAGATATTTGTCGGTATCTTGCGATTCCCAATCGCTACGCCAATTTTCCAGAGCGAGAGCCAATTCTGTTTTCGCCGTAGAAGTCTGGCCCTTTTCAAGCCACTGTATATTGCGTGCAATCACAACCGGTGTTTTCCCGGATTGCAGTACGCTGGAAAGCGATTTTAAGTCCGGGTTGGATACGACTACGCAACCATCGCTGGCGCGAGGTGGGCGGCTATATGTGTTACTTGGAGTGCCATGTATCCAGATGCCGTGGCCTTTCTTGCCTTGTTTCCTGTCCCATTCGTTCGGATAGCTCAAAGGATAGGCTGCATTGCCATAAAAATCTGGGAGCTTCTTGCTGAGCTTGCCGCCAGCGAGGTAGACCCCAAGTGGGGTGCGCTTGTCACCCTCAGTAGATTTTTCACTGCCATTCTTGCCTATGGTGACGTAGTAGTCAGCTACATACTGAGGTTGATTATTTTCATTGCGGTATAGGTAAAGGCGTGACTTTTCAGTATCTACGAGAATGGCATGCTTTTGCGATGTATCAAGCTGCCAGAGAGGTTCAGGCAGATAAGTTCCAGCTTTCTGGCTAAGGTAGCGCTCAATCCGGCTTTGGGCTTCTTCACGGAAGTCCTCTATGGTTTCAGGAGAGCTGGCGGAAGAGTTGCCGAAAGATTGCAAGGCACGCGCTTTTGCCATCAGGAGATCGCCACGAACCAGATAGGCCAGTTTGAAATTGGGAGCAGTTTTTAGTAGTTGATCAAGGGTATCCAAGGCTTGTTGTATACGGCCTTGAGTCACTTCAATCAGGCTTTTTACCAAGAGGCCCTCAATGTAGTTTGCGCTGAAACTGTTAGCGCCAGGCAATTCGATAAAGTCGGAGCGATCAATTGCTGGTGCATTCCATGGCATGAGTGCACAAGCTATAACGACAGCAGAAATCAGAGTATTAAATTTACGCATGAGCTACATTAACTTAATCCGGCGCTCAGCGATCGGTTAGCTCCTGTTCAATGAGCCACTTACCGCTGGCTTTTTTCAATACCAAGGTTTTATTCGTCCGCATGGAAACACCGCCCGCACGATAGCTTTGCTTGAACTTGATGCGTGCGCGGTTGCCATCTTCCATTTTTACTTGCAGGTTGCTCACCTCTACGCTGATCGTTTTAGGTTTGTTGATGCGTTCGCGACGGGTTTGTTCCCATTCACTTCGGCTCTCACCATTTGGAGTCTGGAAGTTGTTGGCGTAAGCAGCCAGATACTTGTCAACGTTCTTGGATCCCCATGCTTTCGCCCATCCTTTCACGGCATCAACAGCATCATTTTCATCATTGCTGGATTTTGCCTGTTCAGTAGTTTCTGCAGGTTTGCTGACTTCATTTGGTTTGTTCAAAGCTGGCTTTGTTTCTGCCGGCTTCGCTGGTTCAACCGGTTTGACAGATTCTGCCGGTTTGTTTTCCAAAGGCTTGGGCTCTGCCGGCCTGATAGGGTTAGCTAGATTCGGGGCTTTTGCCGTGTCTTTTGTACTATCCTTGCCAGTGTCTGGAGACTTGTTGGCCAGCAGTATAGGCTTGCCTGTAGAGGAGAACAAATCCTTGATGAGTGACAGCTTGCCTAGTGCCCGAGTATTGCTGTTATCCAGTTGTAGAGCTTTATCGTAGGCTTCTGAAGCCATACGCGCGTAAATATCACCCAGGTTTTCGTGGGCAGTTGCATAGCTAGGGTGCGTCTTGATTGCAGTTTCCAGAGCTTTGCGTGCTTTATCGTATTGGCCTTGGTCAGCGTACAAGACTGCAAGGTTGTTGTACGGTTCGGGCAGGCTTGGATATTTTTCAGTAATCTCGGTGAAAGCGCGAGTGGCTTCTTCGCGTTTGCCTTGTTCCGCGAGGATTACGCCGCGGATAAAAAGCGCCTGCACGTCCTTGGGGTTGTTGCTGATATAGGTATTGATGCGGTCGAGGGCTGCTGCTTGCTGGCCTTGGCTGGCTAGTTGGGCAATATCCTTGAGGTCGTCGGCAAATACTTGATTGATACTGAAAATCGATCCAATCAGAATCAAAATAACAGGTAAAGCGCGGCGTATGGGCATGTGATATACTTTTTTCATTAGCTTATTCAACAATTCTATCAATAAGCCCATTCAACATCCAATAGCTGGCAACGTTTACATCACAATTATTTAAGTAATTCGTTTTCATTCAAATTAATCCAGTATGTTAAAAATCTACAACTCCATTGCCCGAGAAAAGCAGACGTTTGTACCCATAGTGGCCGGCAAGGTTAGCATGTATGTCTGCGGGATGACCGTATATGATTTTTGCCATCTTGGGCATGCGCGGGTCATGGTTGTTTTCGATATGGTGAATCGCTGGCTGCGAGCTTCTGGCTATGATGTGACCTATGTGCGCAATATTACGGATATCGACGATAAGATCATCAAGCGCGCCAACGAGAATAATGAAAGCATAGAGTCTCTAACAACACGCTACATTAAGGCGATGGATGAAGACTCGGCACAACTGGGTGTGATTCGCCCGGATATTGAACCCAAGGCTACCGACCATATCGCGGGTATGCTTGATATGATTGCAACCCTAATTGAAAAGGGCTTTGCTTATCATGCGGAAAATGGCGATGTCTTCTACTCCGTTAACCAATTTAACGGCTATGGCAAGCTTTCCGGTAAATCACTCGAGGATTTGCGCGCAGGTGAGCGTGTGGAAATTGACAATTTTAAGCGTGATCCTATGGACTTTGTGCTATGGAAGTCCGCTAAGCCTGGTGAGCCAAGTTGGGATTCACCATGGGGTAAGGGGCGCCCAGGATGGCATATTGAGTGCTCAGTGATGGGGGCCTGTCACTTGGGCAAACATTTCGATATTCATGGAGGTGGTCAGGATTTGCAGTTTCCTCACCATGAGAATGAAATTGCCCAGTCTGAAGCCGCACACGATTGTACCTTCGTCAATTACTGGATGCACAACGGCTTTGTGCGCGTCGATGATGAAAAGATGTCCAAGTCCCTTGGTAATTTCTTCAGCATACGCGAGGTATTGCAAAAGTACGATGCTGAAGTAGTGCGTTTTTTCATTCTGCGCGCCCAATATCGCAGCCCGCTTAATTATTCTGACAAACATCTTGATGATGCCAAGCAGGCCTTGGCACGTTTGTACACTGCATTGCGTGGTATAGAGGTGGCGGATGCCTCAATTGATTGGCAGCAACCACTGCCCGGTCGTTTCAAAGCGGCTATGGATGATGATTTCAATACACCGGAAGCGTTTGCCGTGCTGTTTGAACTGGCAACCGAACTTAACAAGACCCGCGCACTGGAAACGGCTGCTATGCTAAAAGCACTTGGCGGCGTGTTGGGTTTGTTGCAAGGGTCGCCTGAAGAGTATTTGCAGGGCAGATCTGCTACAGCTGGTTTGTCTGATGAAAGCATAGCCACTTTAATTGCCAAACGTGCTGAAGCGAAGAAGAGTCGCAATTTCACTGAGGCAGATGAAATAAGAAATGAACTAAGCGAACAAGGCATCCTCTTAGAGGACAGCGCACAAGGCACAACTTGGCGCCGTGCCTGATTTTTGTCAAATGACTATCCGAAAATACATTATTTTATTTATCAGCTTATTACTGTGCGTGGGTTTTATGCTCAAGCAGCTGGATCATATACATAACAATTATGTGGACGAATCCTTGCTGACTTTTTCGACACAGCTTGAGGCGGATAATGAAATCGATGTGAGTGAGCCTGTTATCCTCGCGCACTGCGTTATCACTCCTTCCGTCCCTTTCGAAATTTCCTATCAGGAACAATCCGCGCATTACATGCAACCGGATACCCTGGCTTTTCTCAGGCCACCTAAAGCATAAAATTGCACAAGCTGGCGCGTCCCTTGCTAACATCAGCAGATGTTAGCGATTGGACGCGTGGCCTGAATTCACGTAGTCTAGCCCCATTCAAGCTGAATAAACCTCGGTCGAATGGGTGATGCATGTTCTATACATTACGAATCAAGAAAGATATGAGTCCATTAATCAGTGAGCGTCCGCACAGTTCTAGTGCAGTGAGGCTTGAGTTACCGGTGCGACCGATACTCAAGACCTTGAAAACCTTTTTATTGGTAGTTGGGTTGGGGTTTGCCAGCCATGGTCATGCAGCTACCACTTACACATTACAGGAGTTGATTGATGCAGCCCTGCAAAACAACCCTTCCATCAGTATTGCCAGAGCGCAGGAAGATGCAGCTGTTGCCGCAGTCACCACTGCTAAGCAATATCTGAATCCAGAAGTTGGCGCAGATGCAGGGCCAAGTCGTTATCGCAGCGGAAGCAACGAACTCAAAAATAGCTGGGGTGTGACGGTTTCCCAACCGCTGGAGTTTGGTGATGTCAGAACAGCTCGCCGCGAAGTAGCAGAAAGTGGTGTCAAAGTAGCCGGTGTGGGTACTGAAATCAGTCGTATCAATTTAAGAGTACGAGTCAAGGACGCCTACTACGCAGTGCTACAGCGTCAGGCTGTCTTGAAGCTGGTCGAAGGTGATCGTAATCTGCTGCGCCAGATTCGTGAACGCGTGAAACTGCGTGTTGATGTTGGTGAAGCGCCAAAATATGAGTTGATTAAGGCTGATACAGAAAGTCTGGCTGCTGAGCGTGATTACCAGTCAGCACTTGTACGTGTGACAGAAGCTAAAGCGCTGCTGCGTGGTCTGATTGGAGGCAGTCTTGCCAGTGAGTTTGAAGTGGAAGGTCAGCTGCCACTCACGCAAACCCTGCCTGACATCAACGACATCCGTGAGCGTATAGAGCAAAGCCCGATACTGGAACAATTGCGTGCTGCAAATCAGACAGCAGAAGCCAGACTGCGTCTGGAAGAACGTTTGCGCTATCCGGGACTGACCCTGCGTGCTGGAGTGGATCAGGATCCAGACCTGACTACTGCCCGTCTTGGTGTAGCCATCCCGTTACCTGTATGGAATCAGCGTCAGGGCCAGATTGCTGAGGCTGCTGCCAATGTCAGGCAGGTTCAGGCGCTACTGAGCGAGCGTGAATTGGCGTTGAAGCGAGAGATCGATGCTGCTTATCAGCGTTACCTGATTGCCCAGCAGCAACTGGCCGCTTTTGAGAACGGCTTGTTAAGCCAGTCAGAAGCTGTACTTAAAACAGCTGAAGCTGCTTACCGTTATGGTGAGCGCGGGATACTGGAATATCTTGACGCCCAAAGAACCTATCGAATTGTGCGCAGAGACTATATGACTGCGCGTTATGACTATGTAAGCGCCATGCTGGAAATCGAGCGATTGCTTGGTTCCGAACTTTTGGAGGTTAAATCCTGATGTTTTTCAATTCCTACACTACTAAGAACATATCCCGAAACCAGTTGGTGCTTGCCTTTATGGCAACCTTATTTGTGCTGTCTGGCTGCAAGGGGAAAGAAGCGCCAGCCCCAGTTGCACAGGAAGTAGTTGATCCTAGCGTGGTAGAGATTGCTGCGGAATTACAAAGCCAGATCAAGGTGGTCAAATCAGATACTTTTGATATTCGTGAGGTGCTGCGTATTCCCGGCAGTATACAGGTCGACGAGCAGCGCATGGCACGTATTGGCGCGCCGGTGACAGGCCGTATTACAGATATTGATGCTGTACTTGGCCAAGATGTAAAGCAGGGTGAAACGCTGGCAAAACTCAATAGCACCGAGCTTGCGCAGAACCAGTTGA
>CAYXMC010000009.1:0-17288 GCA_964466095.1 uncultured Methylophilaceae bacterium
GCCGTTCTCGGCTTTATCCGGGGCAACAATCTCGATCTGCTTACTGGGTTGTTCGCCCGCAACATTCAGATTTTTGCTGGCAACATCCATAGATGTTGCCTCGAAGGCAAGCTTGTTCCAGGCAGCGGCGAGCACACTGACTGGCATCAGCAGTATGCCGCCAATGGTGCCGAGTACGATTTTGAGGAAATGCCTGCGCTGCATGATCTCTATCTGGATTTATTGGGTTTGTTCGGGTCAATTGCGAGATAGCGTAACTGATTTAGGCGTGCCTCGACAATTGATTGCTGATAAAAATCACCATCACCGGCCTTGGCTGCCAAATCCATCTGCTCCAGCGCACGTTGCAGATTATAGCGGCGCACGTAAGCTTCGCCTTGTGCCTGATGCCGCAAGAGATTTTTACCCTGCATGGTGTAAACACGAGATTTCAGCTCGTAGAGATAGGGGTCATCCGGGTATAGCTGCTGCTTTTCTTCCACAAACTTAAGAATATTGTCTAGTTGATTCAGCCTCAGCAAATGCTCTGCATATCCATAGATAAGGGCGCGATGGCTGGGGTAGATGGTGAGCGCCCGCAAAAACTGTTTGCCTGCGGCATCTGCATTTTTGGCGGTCACCTGAATATTTGCAGCTAGTGTTTCAAACATCGGGTGATTCTCAGCGTTATCTCGCAGCCAGGCCAGCTCTGTAGCAGCACTGTTTGCATCATTCTTGCGCAGATAAGCCACCGCCAGCCCGTAATGCTGAGCCGCCTCATTGGCAAACTTCTTATCCTTAAGGTTGCCTTTAAATATCTCGATGGCCTGACTGGCTGTACCCAGCCCCGCCAGCAATTTGGCGCGCACGTAATCAAAATCCGGGCTGTAGGGGATCATCTTGTAATTCGCAGTAGATTCACGGCTGCGCACATCTGCAATACGCTCTGTGGTTAACGGGTGGGTGCGCAGAAATGAAGGTGAGCTGCCATCAACAAAGCGCGAGCCTTTTTGCAATATCTCAAAAAACGAGGACATGCCGCGCGTATCGTAACCGGCTTTTTCCAGTATCTGCATGCCCACACGGTCTGCTTCTCGCTCGTGCTCACGGGTGTAATCGAGCTGGCGCTGGATGGAGCCGGCAGTAGCCGTAGCCATCGCTCCGCCAGCCAGCTGCGGGCTACCGCGAGCCAGCAAAAGCGCTGCTGCCATCGCTGCCATATTGAAGATTGAGTCGGTCTTTTGCTGTGCCAGCATCCGCGCCAAATGGCGCTGCACAACGTGGCCGACTTCGTGGCCAAGCACACCGGCCACTTGAGATTCTTCGTTAGCGGCCAATATCAGCCCGGTATGCACGCCAATCACACCGCCCGGCATGGCAAAGGCGTTAATGGAATTATCCTTGACCACAAAGAAATTGAATTTCTGCAAGGGGTCTGGCCCGGCGGCGGCCAACTTCTGGCCAAGACGACTGACATAATCCTGAATCTCCGGGTCTTGCACTACATCTGCTGTATTGGTGGACATGACATCGCGCATGATCTGCTCGGCGATACGCTGCTCCTGCAAAGGAGACAGCACAGTAGCGGAAACATCACCAAGATCGGGCAGGCCATCAGCCAAAGCCCGCGGCAAGGCAAGGGAAATGGTCAAGCCCACGACTAAAATTGCATAAACTTTTTTCATCATTGGTATGATAACGGGGATACGTTTCAAGTTCATCACCTATCAATTTGACCACCTAGGCAAGCACATGACCCAATTTACTCACTTCGACAACAGCGGCCAGGCGCACATGGTAGATGTCGGCGAAAAGGCAGAAACTCGCCGCGTTGCCATTGCCAGCGGCCACATCAGCATGCAGCCGGCTACACTGGCACTCATCATGCAGGGTGATGCCAAAAAAGGCGATGTGTTGGGAATTGCGCGGATAGCCGCCATACAAGGCAGCAAACGCACTTCAGACTTGATACCTCTATGTCACCCGATCAGCCTCACCAAAGTAGGCGTGGTATTTGATATTGAGCAGGAAAATAACCGTATCCACTGTACAGTGACCGCAGAAACCGTGGGCAGAACCGGCGTAGAAATGGAAGCGCTGACCGCCACCAGCGTAGCCCTGTTGACGATTTACGATATGTGCAAGGCAGCAGACCGTGGCATGACCATCAGCGAGATTCGTTTACGGGAAAAACAGGGTGGCAAATCCGGCCACTGGGTAGCCGATTAACGGTTACTGGCCAGCGCTGGAATATCCAAACCCTCGCATTTGATCATCACGCCCTTGCTGCAAGCATGCTGCTCAGACTCTGCCAGCTCAGCCGCCATTGAGAAATAGACTCTGGCTGCCGTATCAAAGCCCAACCCTTCTGCCGCGGCGCCCAGATAGTAATAAGCAAGATCGAGCTTGTAGCGGGTTTTCATGACCTTGGTCGCCAGTTGCCGCCAATCCTTTTCGTCATGATGTTTCTTCAGATCTTTCTGCTTGCTGAAAAATCCCAGCGCACATTCATTGCCACAGGCTAGCTCATAGCTGCCCTGCTTGAACTTATCGAAATCTTCTGAATAGAACACCAGCGCCTTGCTTGCATCCACGACCGGCTTTTCCGTAAGGTTGGCAGATGAAACCATGCGTACATTTTCCGACATGCCACCAGTCTGGACATAGTCGTAACTCGGGGTGTAATTGGCGTAGTAAGCCTTGCGTTCTTCATAAATCTGCATCATGGGCGCCTGCATGGACTGCAGGAATTCCACGCGCTTGGGTGAGGCCGGATGCGTACTAAGGAAATCCATGCGCGATTTTTGCCCAGTCTGCTCTATCATTTTCTGCCATAAGGTCACGGCAGCTTGCGGATGATAGCCAGCACGCGCTGCCAGCTCTATGCCCAATTTGTCTGCCTCTTCTTCGGCACCACGGCTATTGGGCAGGCTGACAAAAGCATTGGCGGCCAGTGCCGAGCCATCCATGATCAGGCGCTGATTTTGTCGATTGGTACTAGGTGGCGCATTGGGATTATTGGTCGCTGCGCTGGCAGCCACCGCAACAGCCACTGCAGCGACGTTTGCCAATATCTGCACCGACATTTTCTCCGCACCATGGTTTGCCAGCGCGTGTGCAATTTCGTGGCCCATCACTTGCGCCAGCTCATCATCCGTCGGCTGCATCTTGTCCATAAAACCGGTGTGGATGAACATCTTGCCACCGGGCAGACAAGACGCGTTGATCTCAGGATTATCAATCACCGAAATCTGCCACTTCCAGTCGCGGGAATCCGGACGATATAGCACTGCCTGCTCGACCAGACGATTAGTGACTGACCGCAGGCGACTGTTAAGTGCATCGTCACTGACCAGCTTACCGTTCTTGTCATAAGAGCTGATCAGGGAAGAGTACATCTGTGCACCGCGTTCCATGACAGTTTTTTCCGGCACCAACGATAATTGGCTGCGGCCGGTCATGGGATTGGTCACGCAGGCACTCAAGCTGCAAAGCAAGACCAGTAATCCCAATATCCGCAGACGCATGAACATCCCTCTATTTGGTTTTGATACCCAGCTGCTTGAGCTTGCGATAGAGATGAGTGCGCTCCAGCTCCACAAATTCAGCCACCTTGCTCATGTTATTGCCGTTTCTGGCGATATGGTGCTGGAAATAGATACGCTCAAATTCATCTCGCGCTTCACGCAAAGGCACATCCAGGTTAAAGCCGGTAATCGGGTTTGGTGTTTCCTCAACCTCTTCCGGCACATCAAACAGCTCGAACTGGCTAAGCACACGTGTCACGTCATCGAGCGTGATCTTGTCTCCCAGGCTCGTTTGCATGAGGTTGCGGATGACGTTATCCAGCTGTTGCAGATTACCCGGCCACTTGGCGTTTCTCAGCGCATTTAGTGCTGCAATATCAAACTCGCGGTAAACCGCATTGGCAGTTTCCACCAGCATATTGACCATGGCGCGGGCAAGGTCCGGTATATCCTCAGGATGTTCAGCCAGCGCAGGCACACGCAGGCTGGTAATGGATAGTAATTGCAACAGCTGCGGGTCAAACTGGCCGCCAGCTGCCAGCTGGGGCAATGAGCGGGAAGTACCGCAGACCACGCGCAGTGCATATTTCTCCGACTGGCCGATTAGCAGAGACAAGCCTTTTTGCTCAGTCTTGCTGAGATCTGCCACTTCCGGCACGAACAGACAGCCCTCCCTTAGTTGTTCCAGCAACTCTATGGTGGCTTCTGCCAGCTTGTTGGTTTCTGTCAGCACCTGCCAGGGGGTGTTAGGCTGATGCAGGAAGCGCGCGCAAAGCTCTATACCACAGCCTTTTTCGCCTATCAGAAGTAATGGTGTTTTGAGCGGGGCAACTTGCTCCAGACGTTGGCGCAGCTCCTGCACGACCTGACTCTTGCCCAGATTAACGAGACTGACATCAGATCTTGGCAACTGATCACTGTGCTTGAGTGCCGCATTCACGGTTTTTAGCAGCTTTTGCAGGGCGATAGGCTTTTCCAGAAAATCAAAAGCGCCTATCTTGGTGGCTTCAACCGCGGTATCTATGGTGCCATGACCGGGCATCATGACCACAGGCATGGTCAAGAGGCCGCTGTTGCCCCATTCCTTGAGCAGGCTGATACCATCGCAATCCGGCATCCAGATATCCAGCAACACCAGATCCGGGCGGTTCTTTTGTCGCCATTCGCGGGCTTCGGCCGCATTCTCGGCCAGCCGGACGTGGTAGCCCTCATCCTGCAGAATATCCCGCAGCAATTCGCGAATACCGATTTCATCATCTACTACAAGTAACTGTCTTGCTGTCATTACTGCTCCGCTTTTTTACTTGAGACCGGCCTGCTTGAGACCGGCAAGGAGAGCAGGATACTTGCCCCGCCTTGCTCCATATTCTCAATCTTGATGGTTCCCTTGTGTTCTTCAACGATCTTTTTCACGATGGCCAGACCCAGACCAGTACCGTGGCGCTTGGTTGTCATGTAAGGCTCGAATGCCCGCGAGATAATCTCCAACGGAAATCCATCGCCATTATCAGTGACATAAAGCCTTATCTCATTGCCGGCCAACTGCGTACCCAGCCTGATTTTGCCTGCAGCCTTGCCATCCAGCGCATCCTGCGCGTTTTGCAACAGGTTGTGCAATACCTGCCGCAGCATGGTGGCATCACCCTGTATTTCAGGTATGGCTGGCTCCAGCGTCACTTCCAGCTCTATGCCCGCTGGCTCATACAAAGCCAGCACATCCTCGATCAAGCGGTTGAGGTTGACCATACTCAGGTTGAGTGCTGGCGCCCGCGCATATTCGCTAAACTCGTTGACCATGGTCTTCATGGCGCCCACTTGGCTAACGATGGTATGAGTGGCTCGTCGCAGCATATCCGCATCCGCTTGCTCCAGCTTGGGCACCAGCTTGTGTTCCAGCCTTTCAGCAGAGAGCTGGATAGGCGTCAGCGGGTTCTTGATCTCATGCGCCAATCGCCTTGCCACCTCACCCCAAGCCGCATCGCGCTGCGCTTGTACTACTGTGGTCATATCGTCAAATACCACAACATAGCCGCTTTCTACTGCATCCGGCAACGGCGTGCCGCGCAACAGCAGAATCTGCTTGCCCTGTGCTGTCACAATCTCCATCTGCTGCTTCCATTCGCCGGCTTGCCAGCGCGCATCGCCCTGCGCATCAAAACGCGCCATGATATTTTCAACAAAACTCTGCAAGGCTGGCTGGCTGGTAGCTAATTGAGCTATCGGCTGACTGGCCAATCCCGCCAGCTCTATGCCGAGAATGTTCTCAGCAGCATGGTTGAAAGTGCGCAACTCTGCCTTTTGGTTGAACGCCAGCACCCCGGAAGACAGGCTCGCCAAAATCGTCTCCAGATAAGCCCTTGCTGCTTCCACCCTTGCACGGTTGCGATCTGCCGCCTGCGTGGCCTCACCCAGCTGGCGTGTCATACTGTTGAACGACGGCACTTTTTTGCCCAATTCAACACGCCCGTGTGCCGTTAGCAAAATACTGTAATCGCCACGGGCGATCGACTCTGTACCTTCTGCCAGCACGCTCAGCGGTGCCGACAAGCGGCGGCTCAACACAAACGCGATTGCCACTGCTGAAAGCATGGCCAGCATCAGCACCAGCGTCAGCGTCAACGCAAATACTTCTTTCAGCGACTCCCGGCTGTATGACAGCTCCTGATAATCCTGATAAACATCCTGCACTGCTTCTGCCGTGCTGGAGAGCGACTTGGGCACGGGCTGCATCAACTGCAGGATGCGCGTCTCACCGACCAAATCCGACATATTGATAGGTGCCAGTACGCGCAAGTACAAGCCCTTGCCTGGCACTGGCTCTATGGTGCCGTATACGTGCTGCCTGGCCTGTCGCAACTGCGGTACGCTGGGTAAATCCGGCAGGAAGCTCATAGGATCACTGCTGGAAAACGCGATAATCCGCCCCTGCATGTTCAGGATCACCGCATCCTGAATACCACTTTTCTCACGCAAGTCATTTAACACCGTAAGGTGTGCCGTGGTTGACTGGAACGCCAAAGAAAGCGACATGCTCTCTGCTTTGTCCTCAAGGTCAGACAGCATGATATCCAGTGCGCTCTGACCCAGACGCAAGCCGCCATCCAGCGCCGCCTCGACCTTGACGTTGAACCAGGACTCAATGGAGCGGGTTAAAAAGTTCACCGAAACCGAATACACGATCAGTCCGGGAATGATCGCCATCAGGGCGAATGCCCCGACAAAGCGCAAGGTGAGCCGACTGCCCATGACCTTTCTGCGCTTTTGCTGGTACAAGCGCCACAGCTGCACCCCAATCACCACCATCAGCAGTACGGCAAGCGCAATATTTAGCGCCAGCAAGATGGTGTAGTGCATGCCCGAAGCGGCCGAGTTTGCACTGGCATGCGAGAGCAGGTAGAGCAGTACCGCACCTAGTGCGGCGCTTATAAAGACGAGGTATCTCATTTAAAAGCTGAAAGTCGGTGTCCAGCGATAACGCTGGGAAACCATGTTCCAATCCTCTGAGCCCAGAGCTTCTACCTGCAAGGGCTTGGGTAATTTGCTCTGATCCAGCCTTACACGAAGGCCGGCGTGGTAGTTATCACCCTTCTTCAACAGAGATTTTTCAACTACCTGCCAATCGCGTATATGGGAAAACTCTTCCCGCATTTCGGACAAGCTAGAAAAACTTTGCTGATGCTTGCCACGATTGATCAGGTATTGCCGCGAAAGCGCATGATAGCTCAGCGTGATCAGCATGGAAGCACTGACGATTTCATCGTCGAACCAGTATTTGCGTGGTGTTGTGATCTGGAATTCAACCAGAAAATTGAGCGGCACACCTTTGCTTAGCGCCTGTTCTACCTCGGCACTGAAATTGACATCAACATCGGCATTAAGCAGATAGGTTTCTTCAGCTGCAATCAGCTCGGCCGAGGTGATATGCAAGCTGCTGCCAGCTGCCCAGGCCAGTGAAACGCCCAGCAACAAAGCAGCTATCAGGGCGTTGATGCTTGAATGTTTGAATTGAGTAATAGTGGGGACGAAACGGGAGATCGGGCTGAAATTAATGCTTCTGCAACAATGAATAAAAAAAGCCGTCATGTTCTTCACTTGGGAGTAATTGTCCATGTTGTAGAGGAGTCAGCGGCAGTTGTTTTGCATCCGCGTGTTGCTCCAGAAATTTCTCAATTTGACGTTGATTTTCCTCATGAAAAATCGAACACGTCGCATAGAGCAATTTACCACCCTTTGCCAATAGCTGCCACAAGGCAGGCAAAATTGCTGCCTGCTGTTTTGTGAACGAGGCAATATCAGACTCGCGGCGCAGCCATTTGATATCGACATGACGCCTGACGATGCCAGAAGCCGTGCACGGGACATCAGCCAGAATGCGGTCAAACAGCTTGCCATCCCACCAGTCATGCGGCTGACCTGCATCTCCCATCTTCACCTCGGCATGCAGTTTGAGCCTTTGCAGATTTTCCTGAACACGTTGCAGCCTGTTTGCATCACTATCCAGTGCCTGCAAGGCGACATCTGCCAGTTCCAGAATATGCCCTGTCTTGCCACCAGGTGCACAGCAGGCATCCAGCACCCGCATGCCAGCCGTCAAATCCAGTAACTGTGCTGCATATTGGGCACCCGCATCCTGCACGGAAACCACCCCTTCTGAAAAGCCTGGCACCTGATTAACAGGCAGCGGCTTTTCCAGCATGACAGCGTCATGACCCAGTGCCCGGGCAATGATGTCTGATTTTTTCAACAGCTCAAGATATTCATCACGAGTTGACAGGCGACAATTGACACGCAGTGTCATGGGCGGATGCTGGTTGCCAGCTAGCAAGACCTGTTGCCAATCCTGTGGGTATTGCTGCCTGAGCTTGTTAATCCACCAGCGAGGGTAAGAATATTGCGCCTGCTCATTATCTTGCAGCTTGTCCAGCAACTCAGGCTGCCTGCGCAGAAAATTACGCAGAACAGCATTCACCAAGCCCTTGGCCCATGGTTTTCTGGATTCAGCAGCTGCCTTCACTGCCTGGTCCACCACAGTGTGCGCAGCCGCTTTGTCATGCTGTAGTTGATAAATAGCCACCAGCAGCAGGCAACGCAGATTTTCGTCCTGCAAGGGTTTTTCTAGCAATTGGGCAAGCAACGCTTGGCTTTGCCCATAAAAACGCAAAGCGCCGTAACTCAAATCCTGAGCAACGGCGCGTTGTTGCGGAGTAATATCCTTGTGGCGCTTGAACAGAGTTTCCAGCACGGAGGTCAGATTACGGCCAGAAAACACCTGTTGTATGGCTTCGGCAGCCAGTTGCTGGGAAATATACATGCTGGCTGCCTTAGTCCGTTCAATGCGACTAGCGCGCCATAGCGAGCAGGCGGGCGATACGCTCTTCGGTTTGCGGGTGGGTACTGAACAAGCCCTTGATACCATCTGCTGACAATGGATTAATAATCATCATCTGCGCGGTTTCCGGGTGCATCTCTGCTGTTTCCATTGGAATCTGGTGAGCATAGTCATGTATCTTTTTCAATGCAGCAGCCAGCGCTTCCGGGTCACCACAAATTTCAGCACCACCGCGGTCTGCCTCGAATTCACGGGCACGGGAAATCGCCATTTGGATCAACATGGCAGCGATTGGCGCCAACACCATGATCAGTATTGCAACTGCCGGATGCACACCGCGACCACGTTCACCGCCGCTGAACAGCATTCCAAACTGGGCAATCGATGAGATTGCACCAGCAATGGTGGCAGAAATAGTGGAAATCAAGGTATCGCGATGCTTGACGTGCGCCAGCTCATGCGCCATCACGCCACGCAACTCACGTTCGCTGAGTATGCGCATGATGCCGGTAGTCGCTGCCACCGCTGCATGCTCAGGGTCACGGCCTGTAGCAAAAGCATTCGGTTGCGCTTCATCAATGATATATACCTTGGGCATGGGCAAGCCGGCATTCTGAGCCAGTTCGCGCACCATGCGGTAAAAAGCCGAGCTTTCATCCACTTCCTGAGCGTTATACATACGCAGCACAGCATCAGCAGAGAACCAGTAAGCATAAACATTCATGCCTGCGGCGATTACCAGTGCAATCAACATACCGCCAGCGCCGCCCAAGGCTGCGCCTACCGTGCCAAAAAGCACGACAATACCAGCCATCAATATGGATGTTTTTAACCAGTTACCGACCATTCTTTTCCTCGTTTTACACTATGAAAGTAGCATGTTAGATGCGGGTATAAGCCAAAAATTCAAGAAATCTGACCTCAAACGCCAGATTTCACTTAAATCACTGACCGAAGAAGTCACCCACCTTGAGCTGACGGCCTGCCAGAAAATCTTTGACCTTAAGCCGCTTGCCGCCGGGCATTTGCAATTCTTCGATAGAAAGCAAGCCTGAAGCGCAGCCAACCAGGATGGTTTCCCCCAGCGCAACGATTTCACCTGGTTTAGCATTTCCAGTCACTGAAGTCGCCATCCAGATACGGCAAACCTCGCCATCGAGAGTAGTTTGCGCCACCGGAAAAGGATTGAACGCACGCACTTGGCGCGATAGCTGTTGCGCAGGCAAGGCCCAGTTAATCTCGGCTTCAGCTTTTTGCAGCTTGGCTGCATAAGTCACCAGTGTTTCATCCTGCGGCTCTGCGACTAGTTTGCCGTTTTTTGCCAGTTCATCCATAGCATCTACCATCAGACTAGCACCTATGGCTGACAAGCCATCATGCAGGCTCTGGGCCGTTTCCCGCTCGGTAATCGGCAATACAGCTTTGCTGACCATGGCACCAGCATCCAAAGCTGGTACTACCTCCATAATAGTGACCCCGGTTTCGGTATCACCGGCCAATATGGAGCGCTGGATAGGCGCCGCACCGCGCCAACGTGGCAACAGCGAGGCGTGAATGTTGTAACAGCCGAGCTTGGGCATATCAAGCACAACGGTTGGGATAATCAGGCCATAAGCAGCCACGATCATGACATCTGCCTCAACCGCAGCGATTTTTGCCTGCACATCCGCATCTTTCAAAGTCTCAGGCTGAAAGACCTCTATGCCATGCTGCAAAGCAAGCTCCTTGACCGGACTGGCCTTGAGCTTCATACCGCGACCAGCCGGGCGATCAGGCTGGGTCAACACCATAGCAACTTGATGACCTGATGCGATGAGAGCAGCCAAGGCTGGCACAGCAAATTCCGGCGTACCGGCAAAAATAATGCGTAATGATTTCATGTGATCAGGCTAGCGACCGCGCTGACGCTTTTGCAGCTTGGTTTTGATACGGGTTTGCTTGAGCGGGGAGAGATACTGTACAAATACCTTGCCTAGTAAATGATCCATTTCGTGCTGTATGCAAACAGCCAGCAAACCATCTGCTTCTAGCGTAAAAGGCTTGCCTTCGATATCCAGCGCCTCAACCGTGATCTTCTCGGCACGCGTCACCGTGTCGTAGATGCCCGGGACGGAAAGGCAGCCTTCTTCATAATCCTGAGTGCCGCACTTGCTGGTGATTTTCGGGTTAATGAAGACACGCAGCGCGTTCTTGTCTTCGCTGATATCCATCACGATGACCTGCAGATGCACATCCACCTGAGTCGCAGCCAAACCAATACCAGGCGCGGCATACATGGTTTCCGCCATATCGCGAACGAGGCGCTTGATGTCGGCATTGACTTCAGTCACCGGCTTGGCAACTGTATAAAGCCGTGGGTCAGGGTAATTAAGGATATCTAAAATTGCCATAAAAGCTTGATTGTTGAATGAATTACATGCAAAATTTAATGCAACTTCACGGATATTTTCATCCGCGCCAAACGACCGAGGTCATGAATATGTACAGATACATTATAGCGCCACTCCTGTTTTGTTGCCTGACAACACTGGCAGTGGCCGACGATGTTCAACTGCAGGAAAACCATCCTGACCGTTATGTCGTAGTCAAAGGCGATACGCTCTGGGCCATTTCCGCCAAGTTTCTTAAAGACCCTTGGCAGTGGCCAAAAGTTTGGAAAATGAACCGTGAGCAGATCAAAAATCCGCATCGCATCTATCCAGGCGATGTGGTTGTGCTTGATATGAGTAGTGGTCAGCCTGAACTGCGCCTGCTCAGCAACAAGACCGTAACACTGGAACCAGGTATCCGTGTAGAACCGCTGGATAAAGAAGCCATACCCACGATTGCCCCCAATATCATCGGCCCTTTCTTGGCTCAACCGCTAGTGATTGAGCCCAAGGAACTGGATGAGGCACCTATTATTGTTGCAGGCCCGGATGACCGCGTTGCCATCACAGCCAATATGAAAGCTTATGCCAGCAAAATTGAAGATGGTGATGGCAAAAACTGGCATATTTACCGCCCAGGCAAAACCTTGATTGACCCGGAATCAAAGGAGGTTTTGGGTGTTGAAGCTGTGTTCCTTGGAGATGCTACGGTCACCAAATATGGCGAACCCGCTGCAATTCAAATCGTACGCTCAAAAGAAGAAATATTTACCAAGGACAAACTGGTCACAGCCCCCGACGTGATTCAATCCAGCTTTGTACCACGAGCTCCAGAAGCGGATATCCACGGCCGGATTATGTCTATTTATGGTGGCGTTGCGGAAACAGGGCGCAATAATGTGATTGCTATCAGTCGCGGCAGTAACGATGGCCTCGAAGAAGGCCATGTTTTAGCGATTAATCGGCTCGGTAGACTGGTACGCAACCCTGATTTGGTCAAAGTTGAAAAGCTGAGAAAAGAACAGGCTGATCGCATCAAGGAGCTGAAAAAGAACAATGCCTCCAAAGAAGAAATTAAGGCTGTTGAGAATGAAGATCCTTCCATGATCCGCCTGCCAGAAGAACGCATAGGTCTGGCTATGGTATTCAAAACCTTCAATCGCGTTTCCTACGCGCTCATCATGCAGACCACACAACAGGTCTATGTTCTGGATACCGTCTCCACTCCCTGATCTGGCATGACCGCATCTGTGCCTGATGATGCAGCTTACTGGATAAGTCTGCATCTGATTCCCGGCTTGGGGCCCGCTAACTTTTGCAGGTTATTGCAGGCTTTTGGTAGCCCTGAAGGTATTTTCTCCGCCAGTTATTCCCAGTTACGCAGCCATGTCGACACCAATCTGGCTGAAGCGATCACTCAAGGCCTGAATAATTCAGCAATTGCGCCTACACTAGAGTGGCTGAAACAGCCTGGTAACTACATGTTGACGCTGGCAGATACTGCCTACCCGCAAAGCCTGCTACAAATCAGCGATCCACCGCCAGTACTCTATGCCAAAGGCAACCTGCAATTACTCAACCAACCCTCTCTGGCCGTTGTTGGCAGCCGTAACGCTTCTCCACAAGGCGAAAAGAATGCAGAAGACTTTTGCGAGGCCCTCTGCCAGCATGGACTTTGTATTGTCAGCGGCATGGCGCTGGGGATTGATGGAGCCGCACATCGTGGAGCGCTTAGAGCCAACGGCGCCACGATTGCCGTAGTCGGCACCGGGCTGGATATCGTTTACCCCTCTCGACATCGTGAGCTTGCCCATCAGATCGTCAATCGCGGACTGATACTTTCGGAATTCCCGCTGGGTACACCATCCAAGCCGCAGAACTTCCCGAGACGCAACCGTATTATTAGTGGACTTTCCCTTGGCTGCCTTGTAGTTGAAGCCAATCTGCAAAGCGGCTCACTAATTACCGCAAGACTGGCTGCAGAACAAGGTCGCGAGGTATTTGCTATTCCCGGTTCGATTCACTCACCGGTTTCAAAGGGCTGCCATGAGCTGATCAAGCAAGGTGCAAAACTAGTCGATAATATCAACGACATCCTGATTGAACTGAAGGCATCAACCACCCACCAAGTCAGCAACCAAAATGCAAGTGAAGAAAAAAATCCAGTGCTTGAAATCATGGGGTTCGACCCCATCAATATGGAAACACTTATCAGCCGCAGTGGCTTGACGAGTGAGGTCCTTTCCGCCATGCTGTTGGTGCTGGAGTTGGAAAGTAAGATAGCCTCTTTACCGGGAGGGCGATACCAGCGCATCGTCTGACCGGGTTACTTAAAATTGGGGAATATATGTTCGAAGTTCTGGTGTACATGTTTGAAAACTACTTTGAAGCAAATATCCGTCCTGACCACAATACACTCGCTAAAGAACTCTTCGCTGCAGGCTTTGACACTAACGATATTAACGGTGCGTTCGACTGGTTTACTACGTTAGAGCAAATGACTGAACAGGCTGGTTCTGCTACGCCCGCTCAAGGTGCTGGTTTAAGAGTGTATGCAGAGGCAGAAACCAAAAAAATCAGTTCTGAGAGCCTGAGTTTCATCATGTTTCTTGAACAGGCCAATGTGCTTAACCCAGCACAACGTGAATTGGTTGTTGACCGCGCCATTGCGCTACCACAAAGTGAAGTCGGCATTGATGAAACACGCTGGATTGTGCTGATGGCCTTGTGGAACCAAGGCAAGGCTAATGATTACTTGTTTGTAGAAGACGCGGTCTTCGGCGACAAGGATAACCGTCCAACATTACATTAAATAAAAAACCCTGCGATGCAGGGTTTTTTATTGGGTAAGGTTAAATTTACGCCTGTTCAAGACAGGCACAGGTTTTCTTTCCCGTTTAATTTCCAGTTCTCTCTGCCAATCCAATACGTTCTGCAATGGCATGAATGGTACCTGCCTGATTCAAGGTATAGAAATGCAAACCTGGCGCACCGCCAGCAAGTAGCTTTTCACACAATTCAGTCACCACATCCACGCCAAAAGCGCGTAAAGACGCTACATCATCCCCAAAATCCTGCAAACGTAGACTTAACCAGCGCGGTATTTCCGCCCCGCAGACACTGGAAAAACGGGACAATTGGGTAAAGTTGTAAATCGGCATCACACCCGGGATCACTGGTATCGCAATTCCCAAAGCAGTACATTGGTCCATAAAGCGGAAGTATGCATCTGCGTTGTAGAAATACTGTGTAATCGCAGCATTGGCACCGGCATCCACTTTGGCCTTGAAGTTCTTCAAATCCGCACTGGGTGAACGCGATTCCGGGTGAAACTCCGGATAAGCCGCCACCTCAATCTGAAAAGCGTCACCGGTTTCTTCACGGATAAAACTGACTAACTGATTTGCATAGCGAAAATCACCTGCACTCGCCTCACCCGACGGCAAGTCACCTCGCAAAGCGACTAAACGCTTGATACCTTTGGCTTGGTATTGTTGTAGCAAATCACGAATCTCTTCTTTGCTAGATGAAATACAAGAAATGTGGGGCGCCGCCTCAAAACCTTCATCCTGAATTTCCAGAACGGTTTCCATAGTACGGTCACGTGTAGAACCACCAGCGCCAAACGTTACCGAAAAAAACTTGGGCTTCAATAAAGCCAACTGCTTGCGAGTATCGCGAAGCTTGCTTACACCTTCCGCCGTTTTTGGCGGGAAAAACTCAAAACTGATCACTGGTTGCATTCCGATTAATCCTTTTCGCCCAGCACTAAAGCTGTCAGCACCCATGAAATCAGGCTATAGAGCAACGCACCCAATATGCCAGACCACAGGCTCTGTACCTCAAAGCCGCGCAGGATATGGCCTACAAAGAAAAACAGCAGGCCATTGATAACAAAAATAAACAAACCCAAAGTGAGGATGGTGACAGGCAAAGTCAGCAGTACCAAAATCGGCCGGATCAAGAGATTAACCAGGCCGATTACTGCTGCCGCCAACAAAGCGCTGGTGAAGCCAGACACATGGATGGATGGCATGAGATAAGCGACTGCGAGCAAAGAAACTGCATTCAATATCCAGAACACCAGCATTCTCATACCTGTTCTCCTCACTATGCCGGCCGGGCGGAATTGCCCGGCCGCAGGGTGCAGCAACGCTTAGTAGCGATAATGCTCAGGCTTGTATGGGCCTTCCTTAGATACCCCAATATACGCAGCCTGCTGATCGGTCAGCTTGGTCAACTGCGCGTTCAGCTTCTTCAATTGCAACAGAGCCACTTTTTCATCCAGATGCTTGGGCAGTGTGTACACGCCCACTGGATATTGTGATGTTTGGGTAAACAGCTCGATCTGCGCAATAGTCTGGTTAGCGAAAGAAGAACTCATCACATAGCTTGGATGGCCAGTACCGCAACCCAGGTTGACCAGACGGCCTTTAGCCAAGAGGATGATGCGTTTGCCATCAGGGAAGATGACGTGGTCAACCTGTGGCTTGATTTCTTCCCACTGGTATTTCTCAATGGAAGCAACATCGATTTCGTTGTCAAAGTGGCCAATGTTACAAACAATCGCCTGATCTTTCATCTTCGCCATGTGTTCATGGGTGATAACGTGATAGTTACCAGTTGCTGTCACAAAAATATCAGCATGCTCAGCTGCATAATCCATGGTCACGACACGGTAGCCTTCCATCGCAGCTTGTAATGCACAGATCGGGTCGATCTCAGTTACCCAGACTTGGGCAGACAAAGCACGCAGTGCCTGAGCAGAACCCTTGCCCACATCACCATAACCGGTGACCACGGCAACCTTGCCGGCGATCATCACGTCAGTCGCACGCTTGATACCGTCGACCAAGGACTCACGGCAACCATACAGATTGTCGAACTTGGATTTGGTCACGGAATCATTGACATTGATAGCAGGGAAAGCCAGCTTGCCTTCCTTGTGCATCTGGTAAAGACGGTGCACACCTGTCGTGGTTTCTTCAGTCACGCCCTTGATCTTGGACAGACGAACAGAATACCAAGTTGGATCAACAGCCAGCTTGGCCTTGATCGCATTGAACAGGCACACTTCTTCTTCTGAGCCCGGATTGTTCAGTACGGAAGCATCTTTTTCAGCGCGGGTACCCAAGTGCAGCAGCAGGGTTGCATCACCACCATCATCCAGAATCATGTTGGAGTAACCGCCATCCGCCCATTCAAAAATACGGTGGGTGTAATCCCAGTAATCTTCAAGTGACTCACCCTTGACAGCAAATACCGGGGTGCCAGTAGCGGCAATCGCAGCAGCAGCATGGTCTTGTGTAGAGAAAATATTACAGGAAGCCCAGCGCACTTCCGCGCCGAGGTCTTTCAATGTTTCGATCAGCACGGCTGTTTGAATGGTCATGTGCAAAGAACCAGTAATACGTGCGCCACGCAAAGGCTTGGTTGCTGCGTATTCTTCACGAATTGCCATCAAACCAGGCATTTCAGTTTCTGCGATCGCAATTTCTTTGCGACCCCAGGGTGCCAGATTAATATCGGCGATTACGTAGTCTTTAATGTCTGCCACTGTATTCATCTTTCAACTCCTTGAATGTGTGTGGCCAGTGGATGAGGAGTAACACTTGGTGCTATTCACCTACAATCCGTGCTGGCACGGTTAAATAAGTGAACGCCGTTTGAAACCTGTTCCGAGCCTGGGAGTAAAACTCTCGCAGCGTTCCTCGGAATTCATTGATTATACGCGATTATTCATCGCTTACAAATCTCAAGCATGCTTAGGACTCTTGTGTCCAAAGGTCGTTCACATCTTGAATGCCCCATAGTACCGGGTCTTCATGACGCAAAATTTCATCTTGAACCGTTGGTTTCGACAAATCCAGCACCTCGACCGGAATGCGTACTTTTGACTTGGTTGAGAAAAAAACCTTAACCTTGGGTGTTAGCAGCGAATTGGTGTTTTGGTCTATCACCACCCCCAAACGTCCAGATTTCATCATTACCATGGAGCCTATTGGATATATACCCACACTTTTAACAAATGCCTCAAAAATCTTGGTGTCAAAATGAGTCTTGCACCATTTACTCATGCGCTGC
>CAYXMC010000010.1:0-17074 GCA_964466095.1 uncultured Methylophilaceae bacterium
TTGGGGTTATAGGACTAGACCCTGCCATGACCGGAATCGAAACATTTAAGATACCTTGGGTGTGGCAACCGATTAAGCGGTTCGTAGTTTTTTTCTTTGCTGGATGGCTTATGTCTATGCCTAGCCTCCTATGGGGTTACCCATGGCTTTACACAGCCTTTTTTGGTGAACGCTCTGAAGTCATTGCAACCGTTACTGGTTGGCAGGACAGAGCACGCTCATGCCCTGGACCACTTATTGATGGAATGGACTACATTTTTCGTTCACCAAGATCGCTCTGCTTCAAGGAAAAATTAGCTACAGGAACAAAACTGCGAATAATAGGAAAGAAGACTGACTTGGGGATGAATTCAGATGAAGTTTACCCGGTGTGGTAGGACGTAGCCCCTGTAAGATGCAATGAGAAATTAAGCGCATCTCAAAACACTACCCCGCCAGTAGCTGCACCATTATTGGCTTGCAGAGCAGGCCTGTGAGGCGCATGGATATTGCCTCACAGGGCATATGCTTTGATGTAGCGTACAGCTAGTTTTTCAGATTCTTTAACCCCAACCACGCTATATACGCATAGCACAACATGGGCAGTATGAAGGCCTGATGCAGCCCCACTTGATCTGCCAGCATGCCCGTGAACAACGGCACGATCGCGCCCCCCAGAATAGCCGTGGCAAGCAGGCCGGAGCCTTTTTTCTCTTGCCCGCTTTTTAGCCCTTTGATACCCAAAGTGAAGATGGTGGGGAACATGATGGAATTGCACAGCCCCACCAGCACCATGCTGTACACCGCCAGCAGGCCGGTGCTATTGATGGAAACCAGCATCAAGATTATGGACAGCGCAGCATGGGTGCTAAGCACCTTGGCGGGGGTAAAGCTTTTGAGGGTGAATATGCCGATAAAGCGGCCAACCATGGCGCCGCCCCAGTAAAACGCGACCATGGAAGCAGCCTGTGTTTCTGGTAATTGCGTGAGGGTGATGACGTAATTGACCAAGAAGCTGCCGATGGTGACCTCTGCACCGACGTAGACAAAAATGCCCACCATGCCGAGCAGCAGGCCTTTATCTGCCAGCACTTCACTCCAGCGGCTACTGTCTTTTTCTTCTGCCTCCATCCCCGCCAGATTGATACGCGAGAGCACCACGGCAATGATGACCAGCACCAGCGCGATCATCAGGTAAGGGTAAACCACGGCATCTGCATGGCTGGAGCTGGCAAGGTTAGAGAGGATGAAATAAGCGCCGAAAAACGGCGCGATAAAAGTACCAAAGGAGTTGAACGCCTGCACCATGGTCAAGCGCGAAGAGGCTGTGGCCTGCGGGCCGATGACTGAAACGCAGGGGTTAGCCGCCACTTGCAGCAGCACAATGCCGGAAGCCAACACGAACAGCGCGCCAAGAAAAAGTGTATAGGTGTGCATGAGCACTGCCGGGTAAAACAGCAAGCAGCCGAGTGCGGCCAACGCAAAGCCGATGACCATGCCGGTTTGATAACCAACGCGTTCAATCAGCTTGCTGAACGGGATGGAGGTGAGGCCGTAGGCAGCAAAAAAGCAGAACTGCACCAATGCCGCCTGCGTGTAATCAAGATGGAAAGTGGCTTTGAGATAAGGCACCAGAATATCGTTAAGACAGGTGATAAAACCCATCATAAAAAACAATACGGTGAGCGAAGTGAGCGCTTTTTTATACATGATCTTCCCTTTTTGGATGCGCATGCACTACACCATAAATAGGCAGGATTGGAAAGTATCAAAACACCATGTGGCCAGCAGCGGCAACCTTGCTGGCTCTCAGAGCACACTTAAGATAAGTGTGCATATTGGCTTGCTATTTTTTAATGGCACCGGCCTGCGAGGCGCATGGATATTGGCTTCCATGGCATAGGCTTTTGCTGCCTTTTTATCTACAAATCAAAAATTTCCATTTTGGTGCATAATCGGCTCAATCAATTGAATCTGCCTGAGGTGGAAGATGACAACCGACAACAAGATGGAACCAGATAGCGATGTCTACAAGACATTACTGGAATCAACCAAGGCTATCCCGTGGAAGATAGACTGGGCAAGCATGCAATTTGCCTATATTGGCCCGCAAATCGAAAAGCTGCTGGGCTGGTCACGCGATAGCTGGAAAACCGCGAACGACTGGGCCGAGCGTATGCACCCGGAAGACCGCGAGTGGGTGGTGAACTATTGCGTTTCGCAATCACAATCCGGCATAGACCACGAGGCAGATTACCGTGCCCTGAAGGCAGATGGTGAATATGTGTGGATACGTGATGTCGTGCATGTGGTGCGCCGGGAGGATGGCACTGTGGATTCGCTGATCGGCTTTATGTTCGATATCAGCGAGCGCAAGCAGACAGAGGAAAAGCTGGCTAACCTGCAAAAAGAGCTGGAGGTGCTTTCCTTCAAGGATGGCTTGACCGGGGTTTCCAACCGCCGTATGTTTGATTCCATCATGGAAGTGGAATGGACCAACGCGATACGCAACAAGCAGCCTTTGTCAGTGATTCTCATCGATATCGACTACTTCAAGCAGTACAACGATTTTTACGGCCACATTCAGGGCGACGATTGTCTGAAACGCGTTGCCAAGGTATTGGGTAGCGCAGCCACCCGCTCACGCGACTTTTTTGGCCGCTTTGGCGGTGAGGAGTTTGTCCTTGTGATGCCAGAGACTGATGCAAACGCCGCCAAGAAAATCGCCGAGCGCTGCCGCAAACTGATTTTCAAAGAGCAAATTGAGCATCAGCAATCAGGTTCCAGCCATGTACTGACCATCAGCCTCGGGGTAGGTACAGTCACCCCCACCCATCAGGATGATGCCAAAAACTTTATCTCGGATGTGGATAAGCGTTTATATCAGGCCAAGCAAAAAGGCCGCAATTGCATAGTAAGTAGCTAGACAAATGGCAGGTCATGTTTTTATCGCCACCAGCCTTGATGGTTATATTTCGCGCACAGATGGCAGCATAGACTGGCTGATGAAGGCCAACGAGCGGATACCCGATGGCGAAGATTGCGGCTATGCCAAATTCATGGCGGGCATAGATGCGATTGTGATCGGCCGCCATACCTTTGAGATGGTGCTGACTTTTGGTGAATGGCTGTATGGAAAAATGCCCATCATCGTCATGAGCCAAACACTGAAAGCCCTACCTGCAGGCTTGCCAGACACCGTGAGCCTGAGCCGCGAAACACCAGCCGAACTGGAAAAACGCCTAAAATCGGAAGGGATCAATCAGCTTTACATTGATGGCGGTAAAACCATACAAGGCTTTTTGCAGGCCGGGCTGATTGAAGAAATGCACATCACCTTGATTCCGGTGCTGCTGGGTAGCGGCAGGCTTTTATTCGGCCCGCTGACGGCAGAGGCTCACTGGCAGCTGGTTTCCAGCAGGCAATATGATTTTGGTTTTGTGCAAAACCACTACAAACTGCTCTCACCCCTGAACGGATGAACCCATGCAGGAAATCAGTTGGGACGATTTTTCTAAGGTGGAAATGCGCGTTGGCCGTATCGTCAGTGCGCAAGTATTTGCAGAAGCGAGAAAGCCTGCCTATGTACTGCAGGTGGATTTTGGCAGTGAAATCGGGCTACGCAAGTCCAGCGCTCAAATCACCCAGCTATATACTGTTGAAGAACTCGTGGGCAAGCTAGTTGTAGCTGTCGTGAATTTTCCCAAAAAACAAATCGGGCCTTTGATGTCCGAATGCCTGGTGACAGGCTTTCACAATGCGGATGGAGAAGTAGCGCTCTGTGTCCCTGACAAGCCAGTACCGTTAGGCACCAAGCTACTCTGAGGAGAGACAGATGCTGATTCAACATATCGGGATGCCCGAGCGCAAACCGCAGAAGTTCGCTTTGTTCAATCTCGGCTTTCGACCATTTTTTCTGGGGGCAAGCATGTTTGCATTGCTCTCGCTCAGTGTCTGGATGGGTATCTACCTGCTGCACTGGAGTATTCCTTTCACCAACACCAATATCAGCCCCATGCAATGGCATGCGCATGAAATGATTTATGGCTATGGTCTGGCGGTGATTGCCGGGTTTCTGCTAACTGCCGTGAAAAACTGGACAGGGGTGCAAACTTGGCATGGCAAGGCTTTGCTGGGCCTGTTTGCAATATGGTCGGCTGCGCGCTTGCTCTTGCTTGGCGGCACTAGCTTGCTCGTTTGGGCGGCTCTGGCAGATTTACTTTTCGGCCTGCTGCTGATGGTGGCAGTGGTCAGCCCCATCATTCAGGCACGGCAATGGAAGCAGATGGCGGTTCTGTCCAAGCTGATTATCGTAGTGGCAGGCAATAGCGTGTTTTACCTTGGCGCGCTCGGCTATCTGCAAGACGGGGTACAACTGGCGCTTTATGGTGGGTTGTATATCACCATCAGCCTGATACTGGTGCTGGGCAGGCGCGTGATTCCCTTTTTTATCGAACGAGGTGTCAGCCCGCCTGTGAGCTTGAAGCAGTATCGCTGGGCGGATATCAGCATTCTTGTGTTGTTTGTGGCTTTCTTTACCAACGAGTTGTTTTTAGAGCGCCCGTCTATCGGCTTGCTGGCTACCGCGCTGCTTTTCCTGATCAACGGTTTCAGACTCTATCACTGGCATACTTCGGGCATCTGGAAGGCACCGCTACGGTGGGGGCTTTATGTTTCTTCATGGCTCATCAACCTTGGCTTCCTCTTGTTCGCACTGGTGTACTGGGCGGGTTTGGCAAAGATACTGGCAGTGCATGTGTTTGCCATCGGCGGCGTAGGGCTGATGACATTGTCCATGATGGCGCGGGTGGCACTGGGCCACACCGGCCGCAATATCAAACAGCCATCGCCTTTAGTAGGCTATGCGCTGGCCGCACTGGTGCTAAGCGTGATCTTCCGTGCCGGCGTACCGCTGCTGGATACCCAGCATTACCTGTGGTGGATAGGAGTATCCTATCTTTGCTGGTTACTAGGCTTTGCGCTGTTTCTGATTACTTACTGGCCGATACTGACCAAACCCCGTCTGGATGGGCAATTCGGCTAACGATAAGCCCGCGCCTGATGCATGCGGGTCAGGCTTAGGCTATGATAAGCACCTTAATTGTTAACTTGATAGAGTCACAAAATGGCAAGAACCGTACATTGCGTCAAACTGGGCCGCGAGGCTGAAGGCATGGATTTCCCCCCTTATCCGGGCGAGTTGGGAAAGCGTATTTATGAAAATGTCTCCAAGGAGGCTTGGGCTGGCTGGCTGAAACAGCAAACCATGCTGGTGAATGAGAACCGCCTGAGTCTGGCAGACCCTGCGGCACGCAAATACCTGAGCCAGCAGACCGAGGCTTATTTCTTTGGCGGCGGCGCAGACACTGCCTCTGGCTACGTTCCACCGAAGAATTGATTTAACGCAAGACCCGGGGCTACACCCCGGGTATCATGACCATGGCTGTCATCTATTTGTAACACAAACGCCATAAAGTCGAGGATCCTATACTTTGGCTCCACCTAAATTGAATCCCGAACATTTCATTAATCGCGAACTGGGCATTCTGGCCTTTAATCGCCGTGTGCTGGCGCAAGCAGAAGATGAGCGCGTGCCCCTGCTGGAACGCTTGAAATTCCTCTGCATTTTCAGCAGCAACATGGACGAGTTTTTTGAAGTTCGCGTCGCCGGGATCAAGGAGCAGATCAAATATCACTCTCCGTATGTCGGCCCCGATGGCTTGTTGCCCAAGCAGGTGATGAGCCGTGTCAGCGCAATTGCCCATGAACTGGTGGAGCATCAATACAAGATACTGAATGATATCGTGCTGCCAAGACTGGCCGGGCAGGATGTGCGCTTTTTGCGCCGCACCGTCTGGAACGACACGCAACGTGAGTGGATACGCCAATATTTCTTCCGTGAGCTGATGCCTATTCTCACGCCTATCGGGCTGGACCCAGCACACCCTTTCCCGCGTGTGCTGAACAAGAGCCTGAATTTTGCCGTTGAGCTGGAAGGCAAAGATGCCTTTGGCCGCAATTCTGGAGTCGCTATTGTACAAGCGCCGCGCGCATTGCCGCGCGTGATTCGCCTGCCAGCCGATATTGCCGGCTGCGAATATGGCTTTGTATTTCTATCATCTATCTTGCATGCGCATGTGGGCGAGCTGTTCTCCGGCATGACGGTGAAAGGTTGTTACCAGTTCCGCGTGACTCGGGACAGCGACCTGACACTGGAAGACGAAGATGCCAAGGATCTGCGCAAAGCCTTGCAGGGCGAGCTTTCACACCGCCAGTTTGGCGATGCCGTGCGTCTGGAAGTGGCAGATAGCTGCCCGACTGAGATGTCTTCTTTCCTGCTGGGGCAGTTTGGTCTGGGGCCGGATGACCTTTATCAGGTGAATGGGATTGTGAATCTGGTGCGCCTGATGCAGATACCAGACTGGGTGGACAGGCCCGACCTGAAGTTCAGCCAGTACACACCTGGAAACCCCAAAGAATTTGCCAAAGAAGAAGATATCTTCAAGGTGATACGCAAGCACGATGTGCTGCTGCATCACCCTTTCCAGTCGTTCAATCCGGTTATTGAATTTATCAAGCAGGCATCTGAAGACCCTAATGTTCTCGCAATCAAGCAGACTTTTTACCGCACCAGCGCAGATTCCACGCTCATGAAATCGCTGATTGAAGCGGCCAAGCGCGGCAAGGAAGTCACGGTGGTGGTGGAGCTTTTTGCGCGCTTTGACGAAGAAGCCAATATTAATTGGGCTGCAAAACTTGAGGATGCCGGGGCTCACGTTGTATATGGCGTGGTGGGTCACAAAACCCATGCCAAGATGGCCATGGTAGTACGCCGCGAGGATGACAAGCTGCGCCGTTATGTGCATCTTTCCACGGGTAATTATCACCAGCGCACTGCCCGTCTCTACACCGACTTTGGTCTTTTAACTTGTCACGACGAGATCTGCGAAGACGTGAATGATGTATTCGCGCAGTTGACGGGGCTGGGCAAAGCGAGCAAGTTGCGGCATCTCTGGCAATCCCCGTTCAGCTTGCACCAACGCCTGATAAAAGCTATCCACAACGAAACCGAGATCGCCAAGTCTGGCAAAAAGGCACGCATCATAGCCAAGATGAATGCGCTGCTGGATGCAGATATCATCCGCGCCCTATATGACGCCTCTAGCGCAGGAGTGCAAATTGATCTGATCGTGCGCAGCGTTTGCGCACTAACACCGGGGATTCCCGGTATATCTGACAATATCCGCGTGCGCTCTATCGTCGGTCGCTTTCTTGAACACACCCGTATTTTCTACTTCCATAACAACGGGCAAGAGAATGTCTATCTCGCCAGTGCAGACTGGATGTATCGCAACTTCTTCCGCCGCATCGAAGTGTGCTTTCCGATACTGGACGAAAAGCTGAAAAAACGCGTGGTCAAGGAAGGACTTGAAATCTACCTGAAAGACAACCTGAATGCCTGGGAAATGCTGCCGGACACGACTTATCTGCAACGCCCGGCAAGGCGCGGCAGTGCTTTCAGCGCTCAACAGTTTCTGGCCGGAGAATACGGGCAGGACTTGCCCATGGATAGTTAGGCGTATGGATAATTAGAAACCGGCGTATCAGCCTTGAGTCACATCTAGGGCGATACCTGCATCTTTCCAGTACGCCACCTCGTTGTTCAACTCGGCTTCTGTCAGCGGATTACCTGCCAGCCAGCCAGCTTGCACCTGCAAATCAAACCCCTTGCTGTTGATGCCTAGCTTCAGCTTAGGCTGGCTATCACTGAGACGGTTACGATGGAACAGAATCGCCAGCCGCAGTATCAAGATCATCAAACAGCGATCATCCGACAATGGTGGCAACGGAAATTTGCTCAATGAACGGCGCTGGCCACGCACCAGCAAGCCCAGTGTTTCCTGTTCCATCTTGGAAAAACCGGGCATATCGGCATTTTCAACAATGTAGGCAGAGTGTTTGTGGTAGCCGCTATGCGCGATAGAGATACCGATCTCGTGCAGCTTGGCTGCCCATATCAGGTAATGCTGAGCCACATCAAAGTCCATCATCAGGCGCGATTTGACTTGCTCTAGCATACCCAGCGCCAGGGTTTGCACACGGCCAGCCTGCTCTTTGTCAACGTGATAGCGGCGCATAAAGCTGCGCACAGTCGCCTCGCGGGTGTCGTGGTGGCTCATGCGGCCCAGAAGTTCATACAGCACACCCTCACGCAGCGCGCTGGTGGCCGTGGTCATGCGCTCGATATTCAATGTTTCAAACGCTGCACTCATGATTGCCCAGCCACCGGGAAAGACCGCTGCACGATCTGCGCTGAGCCCGGTCACTATCTGCTGCAGCTTCTTCGTGTCCTTGGCCTTCAGCAGCAATTCACCAAGCTGACGCAAGCCAGCCCGGGTAATTGAACCATCGCTAATGCCATTCAGGCGCAGGATTTCGCCAAGCACGCGTGCAGTGCCGGATGAACCCACCGCTTCGTCCCAATGTTCAGGGGCGAAGTTCTTGACGATGTTTTGTATTTCGCCCGCAGCAGCAAGCTGCGCTTTTTCCAGACTTTCCTCGGTGATCTTGCCTTCCGGGAAGAAACGCAGGCTGTAGCTTACACAGCCCATATAGAGGCTTTCCATCTCTAGCGGCTGGAAACCCTGGCCGATGATGAACTCCGTGGAACCGCCTCCAATATCGATCACCATGCGCTTGTGGGTTGCTGGTGGCAGACTATGGCTGACACCGACGAAGATCATGCGCGCTTCTTCGCGTCCGGCAATGATCTCAATGGGGAAACCTAATGCCGCTTCAGCCTCGGCTAGCAGTTGTGGCGCATTTTTGGCAACACGAAAGGTATTGGTCGCTACGGCGCGCACAGCTTGTGGCGGCAGGCCACGCAGGCGCTCGCCAAAACGCTTGAGGCAATCGATGGCGCGTTGCTGGGCGTCTGCATCCAGCCGCTTGTCTTTGCCTAAGCCTGCACCCAGACGCACGACCTCACGCAGTGAATCATGGAATATCAGGTGGCCATCCACCACTTTGGCAAGTTGCAGACGGAAACTGTTGGAACCAAGGTCGACAGCAGCGATTTCGGTGAATTGAGGGGTTTTTGTTGTAGCCAAAACGTGAATCTGTGATGTTGTTGTCAGGTTTGAGTATAAAACAATCCGGGCAGTGAATTTCAGCGACTGAATAAAAAAGCCCCTGAAAAGTCAGGGGCTTTTCTTGAACTGCCATACAAGCTTATGGGTTCAGCGTTTCGCGCTCCATCTCGTCAACTGAGGTGTGGCGCACATCCTTGCCCTTGACCATATAGATCACATACTCGGCAATGTTCTTGGAGTGATCGCCGATACGTTCAATGGCCTTTGCCACAAACAGCACTTCCAGCGACATGGAAATAGTACGCGGGTCTTCCAACATGAAAGTAATCAACTGGCGCATGGCGGCACGGAACTGCTCGTCTACCTGCTCGTCCTGACGCGCGACATCGACTGTCTTGCTCACATCCAGACGGGCAAAAGCATCAAGTGCGGTACGCAGCATCTCTCGCACCAGACCAACCATGGTTTTGATCTCGTTGAAACGCGGGGTGTACATGCGATCAGATTCGTAGATCTTTTGTGCTACCCGGGCGATTTTGGTAGCTTCATCGCCGATACGCTCAAGATCGGTAATGGTCTTCACCACCATCATGATCATGCGCAAGTCACCAGCGGCTGGCTGGCGACGAGCAATAATGTGGCTGCAGTCTTCGTCTACCTGAACTTCCAGCGCGTTCACGCGATGGTCATTGGCAATCACACTCTCTGCTAGGCTGATATTGGCATTTACCAGAGCATCCAGCGCATTTACGATCTGCTGCTCTACCAGGCCACCCATCTGCAATACCTTGGCGCGAACTGACTCCAGCTCGGCATCGTATTGCTTGTATGTATGTTCAAATTGCATTGAGTGTTTCCTTTACCTAGGATTTAACTTAACAGTCTGTATTTTAAAGAGTAACGCCGAAACATGACAGCTCCATGAAAATTCAGCGTTCTCTATGCTTTTTGAGACCTTATTTGCGCTTATAGGTTTTCACACCGTCTTCAGTGGCCAAAAGCAACACATCTGCAGGGCGTGCTGCAAACAAGCCATTGGTCACAACACCCACGATCTGGTTGATCTTGGCTTCCATTTCAACCGGGTTGCTGATGGTGAGACCATGCACATCCAGAATCACATTGCCATTATCGGTGGTGAAATCGCGCAGTTTGGGCTGGCCACCCAGTTTCACCAGCTCACGTGCCACATGACTACGCGCCATAGGCAGCACTTCTACAGGCAAGGGAAACTTGCCCAACACCGGCACATACTTGCTCGCGTCGCAGATACAAATAAAGCTCTTGGCACAGGCAGCCACGATCTTTTCACGGGTCAGTGCCCCACCGCCACCTTTCAGCATGTGCATGTGCTCGGTGATTTCATCGGCTCCATCCACATAAATTTCCATACCATCAACAGAATTCAGATCGAATACTTCGATACCGTGGTTGCGCAGACGCTGTGCGGTAGCTTCAGAGCTGGCGACAGCGCCATCAATCTTGGATTTGACCTTGGCCAGTTCTTCAATAAAAAAGTTGGCGGTTGAGCCTGTGCCCACACCGATGATGCCACCCTTTACATACTCAACTGCCGCTTTGGCGACCTGTTGTTTCAGTTCGTCTTGTGTTGCCATGTTTATTTTTGCTCCTGGTTGTTTCTTGATGCCAAACCGGATTTAGGTTGAATCGCGGAGTTGCCTTTATAATCACGTACAAAAGTTGAATGATACACGCCCTACAAGACAATGAAAAACGACTATCTGGAAAAAATCAACAGCGCGCAGGTTTACGATATCGCCAAGAAAACCCCGCTGGAATTGCAGCCCAATCTGTCTGCTCGGCTGAACAATCGCGTACTGCTTAAACGTGAAGACATGCAGCCTGTGTTTTCTTTCAAATTGCGCGGTGCCTATAACAAGATGGTGAACCTGAGCAAGGAAGCCCTGCAGCGCGGCGTCATTACCGCCTCTGCAGGCAACCATGCCCAGGGTGTGGCGCTGGGCGCACAGAAACTGGGTTGCCGTGCTGTGATTGTGATGCCGACCACAACCCCGCTGATCAAGATCAATGCGGTGAAAAAACGCGGTGCAGAAGTCGTGTTGTTTGGCGATTCTTATTCTGATGCCTATCAACATGCCCTCAAGCTGGAACAGGAAGAAGGCCTGACTTTCGTTCACCCTTTTGATGACCCATATGTGATTGCTGGTCAAGGCACAATAGCCAAGGAAATACTGGATGAACACCCAGAGCCGATAGAAGCGATTTTCTGCTGTGTCGGCGGCGGTGGCCTGATCGCTGGCATCGCTGCTTATGTCAAAGCTGTGCGTCCAGAGATCAAGGTCATAGGCGTAGAGGCAGAAGATGCAGAGGCCATGACCGAATCACTGAAATCAGGTAAGCGCGTCATGCTGGAACAGGTGGGCCTGTTTGCCGATGGTGCTGCCGTGAAGCAAGTAGGCGAAGAAACCTTCCGCCTGTGTCAGCAGTATGTCGATGAAATGATCGTAGTCGACAATGATGCTATTTGTGCTGCGATCAAGGATGTCTTTGAAGATACCCGCTCAATTCTAGAACCAGCGGGTGCGCTGGCAGCGGCTGGTTTGAAGGAATATGCAAAGCGTAACAAGCTGAGTGGCAAAACATTGATTGCGATTGCATCAGGTGCCAACATGAACTTCGACCGCCTGCGATTTATCGCAGAACGTGCAGAGATAGGCGAAATGCGTGAAGCTGTGCTGGCTGTGACGATCCCGGAAAAGCCCGGCTCATTCAAGACTTTTTGCCGCTTGCTGGGTGACCGTAGCATCACCGAGTTCAACTACCGTTATTCCGACCCGAAGAACGCACATATCTTTGTTGGCGTAGCGATTCATGACCGCAGGGAATCCGACCAGTTGGTGGAAATGCTCAAGGAGCACGACCTGCCGACTGTGGACCTGACTGAGAACGAAGTTGCCAAGCTGCACTTGCGTCATTTAGTGGGCGGCCATGCGCCACAGGCCGAGCATGAACAGATTTACCGTTTTGAATTCCCGGAAAAACCGGGCGCACTGCTCAAATTCCTGGAAAGCATGGGTCAGAACTGGAACATCAGCCTCTTCCACTACCGCAATCATGGTGCAGATTTCGGCCGTGTGCTGGTGGGTATGCAAGTACCTCCAGAAGACAAAGCAGATTTTCTGCAATTTCTGGAAAAATTGGGCTACCCCTATTGGGATGAAAGCAACAACCCGGCTTACCAGCTATTCCTTGGCTGATAACAGCCAGAGATTGGTTATTATCAGCCATATCAAATCAAGGATGTTTCCAAGTAACTGATTTTATTGGCACCTGTTGCCTAGAATGATTTTTGCAACGTTTTACCCTCTATTGCAGGCGTTTTAAATTTAAGTGAACCGAAACCCGTAGTGCCATGACTAATATGGCAAAACAGATTTCGTATTGATTGAAATAGTCGAGGAGAAGCATCAATGAACAAGAATTACCGCTTACCGCTGCTGACAGCATCTTTCATGCTGGCCGCCAGCATGCTCAACACATCGGCTTATGCTGAAGGAAAAGGTGTTGCCTATGTATCCAACCAAGATGGTGGCGTAACCGTAATCGATCTGGAGACATTAGAGCCTACTGGCAACCTCGATATTCAAGGCAAAGGTCCTCGGGGGATTGGTGTCAGTCCGGATGGACAATTGCTGGTAACCGCAAACAAGGAAGATGAAAACATCTCAGTTGTTGAGACTGCCACTGGTAGCGTAGTCCGCCAGATCAAGGTAGGAAAGAACCCTGAATTTGTTCGTGTGCATGGCGACTTGGCCTATATCACCTATGAACCTGCTCCAAGCACGGGCGGCCCAGCTGCTGCTGTTGAAGCTGCCAAGGCAGATGACGACGATGACCGCGAGCCTGGACATATCGCTATCGTCAATTACAAGACAGGCAAGCTGGTAAAAGACATCACCGGCAAACCTGAAACCGAAGGTCTTGAATTTAGCCCTGATGGTAAAAAACTTCTGGTGACAAATGAATCTGATAATTCCATCACTATTCATAACAGCAAAACCGGCAAGCTCCTTAAAACCATCAAGGTAGGCAAGTTTGGTGAGCGTCCACGCGGCATCAAGGTTTCTCCGGATGGCAAAACCTATGTATCCACACTGGAAATGTCAGACAAGTTGCTGGTGCTGGATCGCAACCTGAAACCGATAAAAACGGTTGATACAGGTAAATCGCCCTACGGCGTAGCTTTCGACCGAAGTGGCAAGTACGTCTACGTCGCTGCATCCAAGGATAGCCTGCTACATGTGTTCGATGCCAAGACCTTCGACAAGGTTAAAGATATCCCGACTGGCAAGCGTTGCTGGCACTTCACATTTACACCAGACGACAAGCAGATCCTTCTAGCATGCGGAAAGTCAGATGAAATCGTTGCTGTAGATGTTGAAACGCTCGAACAAACCAAGCGCATCCCCAACAAAGGTACTCCATGGGGAATTGTCACTTACCCAAAATCCATGGGTAGTCTGGATAGCGTAAAGTAATACATAGGCAATAAAAAAGCCCGCGATTTGCGGGCTTTTTTATTGCTCAAATATTTTGGTAGGCAGGCCGTCTATACTTAAACGATTCTTTTTATCCCAATATTCGTGCATGCCTTTTTGGCCTTTCTTTTGCGCCCAGTCTATAAGTTGGCTACGCTGGCCTTGATATTCATATAACGGCACCGCCATGCCACATGAGGTCAAAATCAAGTCTATTTCCAGTACAAAAATCTGGCGCGCACCTGGCAACGCTTCAAACCTTGCCAGCATGGCTATCCACTCTGCATCACGAGGATGAATGACGCGGGCCTGACCATACAAGCGCAAGATGACCGGCTTGCCTGTAAAGGCACAGAACATGATCGTCATCCGGCCATTCTCAAGCACATGCGCCGCCGTTTCGTTGCCACTACCGGTCACATTCAACCAAGCTACTTGCTTTGGGCCAAGCACACGAAAGCTGTCCAGACCTTTGGGGGAAAGATTGATGTGACCCTGATTTGGCGCTGAGGCAACAAAAAACATCTGCTGCTGCCAGATGAAACGAATCAGCTCCTGACTAAGTTCTGGATGCTGTTGGGACATTACTTGAGCTTCTGCATAATAAATTCCCAGTCACGCGGATCGACCGGAGTGATGGAAAGACGGTTGCCGCGTTGCAAGATACGCAGGTTGGCAAGTTCAGGGATTTCGCGCATCTCCTTCAGGCTGAGCAGGCGAGTCTTGCGTATCAGCTTGACGTCCACATTCACCCAACGCGGGTTTTCAGGTGTGGATTTTGGGTCATAGTACTTGTGCCCTTCGATAAACTGCAGGCGATCCGGATAAGCCAGTTTGCTTACCTCGGCAATACCCGCGATCCCCGGCTCATCGCAGTTGGAGTGGTAAAACAACACGCCATCCCCCACCTGCATCTGATCGCGCATGAAATTGCGCGCCTGATAGTTGCGCACTCCATACCAATCAACTGTCTGATTGGGCATAGCAGCAAGATCATCAATAGACACATCAGAAGGTTCAGATTTCATTAACCAGTAGCGCATAGTTTCTCTCAAAAGATATCGACTTGTTTTATGATAACTTGTCAGCAACAAATTGGAATATCAAACCATGGATCGCAATGTTTTAGGCACCCCTTTGCAAGTTTGCAGTCTGGACCCCTTGACCGGCTTCACCCGTAACGGTTGTTGTGAGACCGGCCCGGAAGATAGCGGCAGCCACACTGTCTGCGCACAAGTCACGGAGGAGTTCCTTGCGTTTTCCATTACCCGCGGCAATGACCTCAGCACCCCAAGGCCGGAGTATGGTTTTGAAGGTTTGAAGCCGGGAGATCGCTGGTGTCTATGCGCATCACGCTGGCATGAAGCTGCAGAAGCAGGTTTCGCTCCGCCAGTGATACTGGAAGCCACACATGAAAAATGTCTGGAAATTGTTAGTCTGGGCGACTTGAAGTACCACGAGTTACGCTAAAAAATTTGGCTTTGAAATACCCAAGTCAGTGGAATCAATCAAACAGGACTTGGACACAAATCAAAGCTAGTGCGATTTCAATTCACCAGCTTGTAGAAATTTAGAATGACAAGGCGTCGAGGCGAAGACAGTAAATAGTACGGCAAGCCAAAGACAACGCCGTCATTGTTGATTTCTACAAGCTGTAAAGGGAAGTCCCCCGCAGGTGTCACCTAAGCAAGCATCCTGAACCATAAGGTTCAAGTGGTAACAGCCTAGAGCCCATTAGGTGCACCCAGCTTATTGGAGCGCGCTCACAGGTACTCGAATGACCGAAACCGATGCCAAAGACTAGTTCAAGGAATATATAGCTTAAGCAACATCGCAGGGAACAAACTGGAAACCAGACTGGCTGGTTTGAAATTCTTTGCTGAACTACCGGAAGGTATTTAGAACAACTTGTTTTGCTCGGCAACTACATCGTCTATCTGTTCCTGCATGGATACGATTCTACGCTTCAAATCACCGATGTCAACGCCACCAGAGCGGGTGGTCAATAATTCATGCGCCAGATTCAAGGCTGCCATGATAGCGATGCGCTCCGCGCCCACCACCTTGCCGCTATCGCGGATCTCGCACATTTTCTTGTCGAGATAATTCACCGCTGTGAGCAGGCCTTCACGTTCGTCTTCTGCACATGAGACCTTGAATTCACGGCCCATAATGCTGACATCAACAGCTTTTTGCTCACTCATAACTGACCTTTGATATCCTGCGGCAAACGCTCAATCAGGGCTTCAACCTTAGCACTGGCCAACTGCATGTTGTCTTTGAGTTGTTTGGCATGGTCTTGGGACTGGGCAAGCTCCTGACGCAACTCAATATTCTCCGCACGCAAGCTTTTGCACAGCGAAATCAGCTGCTTTAATTTATCTTCCAGAGCTTTTAAATCGGCATCCATGGCAGAACTATAATTGTAAAAATCCTGTAAAGTCAACTGCTAAGAATAAATTTTGAAAGTATTACAATACCTTAGCACACAAATTTACTTTGCCCGCAGTCGCTTGCATAACTTATAATCGATGCAAGTTGTCAGGTGCCAAGTTGTTATTCAACAGCAAGGTGAAACTGGGAAACAGGTGAGTTGACTTGAAATTCAAGTGTGCGATTCCTGTGCTGCCCCCGCAACGGTAAGCAAGCGTGGATTTATCGAAATGCCACTGAGCAAAAGCTTGGGAAGGTGATAAATCAAATCTTGCAAGCCCGGAGACCGGCCTGTGCAACCTAATTGCTCGGAAATACCGCGGGGTGACGGTTTCAGCACAGAATGCCTGATTTCATTTCGGCTTCAGCTTAAATTTTTGCTTCTTGGTATTTCCTTTGTTTAATCGTCATGCGGGGTCGCGTGACTAGCAAGGAATACACATGAAAAAGAAACCCATCGCAAGCCTGATAGGCCTGCTTGCCACATGCAGCGCATTTGCTGCCGAAACCAATATTCAAACTGATGATGTTGTGGTTACTGCTACTCGATTCCCGAGATCTGACACCGAAACGACATACGCATCCGAGTTACACACGCGCAAGATGATTGAAGCATCTGGTGCCAGCACATTGTATGACTATCTAAGCCGCCAAACTTCAGTAAACGTGCAAGCTAATTTTGGTAACAAGCTGACTCCGGCGATCGACATCCGTGGTTACGGCGTGGAATCTGGCTACCAGAACGTGGTGGTTACTGTGGATGGCCAGCGCCTGAACAATATCGACAGCGTGCCACAGCTTTTGGGCGCTATCCCGCTCGGCAATATTGACCGTATTGAGATCACCAAGGGCAGTGGTTCTGTGCTTTATGGTGATGGCGCCACCGGCGGGACGATACAGATCTACACAAAACCTAAATCTGGCATCAGTCTTAACGCTTCCGCTGGTAATTTTGGTGCAATCTCACGCTCGGTCTCAGCTGGTGTGGCAGAGAAATATTTTGAGCTGTTTGCTGTTGCCTCTGAAGATAGTAACGATGGTTACAGCAAG
>CAYXMC010000011.1:0-16826 GCA_964466095.1 uncultured Methylophilaceae bacterium
ATTGACACTGCAGGGTTGCGTGAAACCGAAGATGAAGTAGAAAAATTCGGCATTGCCCGAACATGGCGAGCTCTAGAAAACGCCAATATCGCATTATTGTTGGTTGATGCAGCTCACGGTATTACCGAGAAGGAAAAATCGATTCTAAAGCGATTGCCAGCGTTTTTACCAAAAATTCATGTCCACAATAAAATTGATTTGTCCCAAGAGCAGCCGAAGTTACAAGAAGCAGATGGAGAAGTGCATATACATTTATCTGCGAAGACAGGTACTGGGGTAGATCTTTTGCGTAAAGAGTTGTTGCGTCAGGCTGGTTACCAATCTACCAGTGAAGGTGTTTTCATGGCGAGAACCAGACACCTTGAAGCGCTCAAGCAAGTAAATCAACATTTGGAGCACGCCAGCCAGATGCTTGGACAATCTGAGTTGTTGGCAGAGGAATTGAGGTTGGCACAAGAAGCCTTGAATTCAATCACAGGCGAGTTTACGCCGGATGATTTGCTAGGTGAGATTTTTAGCAGATTCTGTATTGGAAAATAAATAAAATCAAAAAGATAAGCGATTACTTCTTATCTTCAGATTTTTCTTCATTTGGCGATACACCGTAATTATTCACCAGATCATTTTCTTCCATGTAGCGGTAAATCTTTTCATTAGCACGATCTATCGCTCTGTAGGATTTATAAATTTCCCTGACAGCTAATGTCCATTGAGCGAAAGTTCGGATTGTTTCACGTGAAACATCTTTACTGCTTAGTTCATCCTCTGAGCCGCTAACGTTGTGTTTTACACCAGTAAACATGGCAGCAATCAGGTTGTCCTTATGCAGAATGCTTTCTGTGATCACCCCAATTACATGTAGCGTGACAAGAAATAGCCAGCTCCAGGCAAATACAAAATGCAAAGTATGTAGTAAATCTGAAGCATCGATGAGCCAGCCATCGTTATAGACGAGATACCCGCTGCACACGGTTAACAGGCCCAATGTCAGCATTAGGTAGATCACCAAAGAACCTGCGGGGTTGTGTCCTATAAAGGGTTTGGCATGGCCCCGCAAGATATCAAAAACATATCTGGCAGCCCGCAATGGGTTGAGTGGAAAGGATTGAAAACTGGCATAGCCTGTTTTCATTAATCCCCAGATGATTCTTGAAATAATGAGACCGCCAGCAATGTAGCCGGCATTAACGTGAGTCAATCGCTCCCATTCTGAAGCGTGGGTCAGAAAGGCGGTTGCGAATGCGGCAACCAGAGACCAGTGAAATATCCGGACAAATGGATCCCAGACGTACCGCATTCGACTTGTTCTGATTACTTAGCAGTAATCAGGTAAGTGATGAAGTTTGCCTTCTCTTCAGCCGTACAATCGCGACCAATAATGTCATTGCAGTGCTTGGTGAAGTTCTTTTCTACTTTTTCTACAGAAGTAAAGCGCTTGTCGTTAACCGCTGGGGAAAGTGGGCGAATTGGCTTGCCGGTTACCAAATGTTTGCCCTCACCAGCTGGATTCACAGTGTGGCATGAAGCGCATGCAACCTGCTTACCTTTGACGGTAATTTCACGATTGAAGAAAGCCTTGCCCTCATCGGCAGAAGCACTGTATTCAGCATTGATGTTTTTTGCGAAAGTGGCATATTTGTCTGCCAGCTTTTGTGCGGTTGCAACATCAGCATGGGCGCTGAAAGAAGCGATGCTGAGCAAAGCAATAAGTGTGGAGGTTAGCGTTCTCATAATGTGTGACTCCTGTTTTAAGTTATTAGTGAAGCACCTACATAATAGGTGATTTTTGTGCCAAAACTATTTCATAACAATGACAAATTGTAATAAATGTTAAGTAGTTTCTGAAGAGATATTTAGCTCAAAATAACATAATTCCAAGAAAAAGTAAGTGTTATGTTTCACGTGAAACATCAAGGTTTCACATGACTGATATGGTGCTTTTCAGTTAAGATACGCATCTTGGGCTTTTAAATCATTGAATCTATGCAATTTCCTGAAAAATTTGATGTGATTGTGGTGGGTGGTGGGCATGCTGGTACAGAAGCTGCACTCGCCGCGGCACGCATGGGACAAAAAACTCTGCTTTTGACCCACAACATCGAAACCTTGGGGCAAATGTCTTGCAATCCCTCGATTGGGGGTATTGGCAAGGGTCACCTCGTTAAGGAGGTGGATGCGCTTGGCGGTGCCATGGCGGCAGCTACCGACGAGGGCGGTATTCAGTTCCGCATTCTGAACTCCAGCAAGGGGCCGGCAGTTCGTGCTACACGCGCGCAGGCTGATCGTGTTCTTTATAAGGCAGCTATTCGCCGCCGTCTTGAAAATCAGTCTAATCTTTGGTTATTTCAGCAAGCGGTGGATGACATCATTCTGGATGGCGAAAGGGCTGCAGGTGTGGTGACGCAGCTGGGGCTGCGCTTTGAATCTAAATCTGTAGTTCTCACTGCGGGTACTTTCTTGGGTGGGCTCGTGCATGTTGGCTTGGCAAATTACAGTGCAGGTCGCGCGGGTGATCCCCCTGCTATTTCTCTTGCTGCGCGCCTTCGAGAAATTGGTTTGCCGGCTGGCCGCCTAAAAACAGGTACCCCACCCCGCATTGATGGCCGCACTGTAAATTACTCGGTCATGACTGAGCAGCCGGGTGATGATCCTGTGCCGGTGTTTTCATTTTTAGGTAGTGCCAGCCAGCATCCACAACAGCTACCTTGCTGGATTACTCATACCAATGAGCGTACCCATGAGATTATCAGAAGCGGGCTAGATCGTTCGCCTATGTACACAGGGGTGATTGAGGGTGTGGGCCCGCGCTATTGCCCCTCTGTTGAAGACAAGATACATCGTTTTGCCGACAAGGAGTCTCACCAGATTTTTCTGGAGCCAGAGGGGTTGAGTACCAACGAAATCTATCCAAACGGGATTTCTACCAGCTTACCTTTTGATATTCAGTACCAATTGGTGCGCTCTATCAAGGGTCTCGAAAATGCGCATATCCTGCGACCGGGTTATGCTATTGAATATGATTATTATGATCCTCGGGGTTTAAAGAATTCGCTGGAAACTAAGGTGGTGCAAGGCTTGTTTTTTGCTGGGCAAATTAACGGAACCACGGGCTATGAAGAAGCAGCAGCACAAGGTCTGCTGGCTGGAGCTAATGCAGCTTTGTATGCCAAAGGTGAATCTGCTTGGTGCCCTAGCCGGGATCAGGCCTATCTCGGTGTGCTGGTCGATGACCTGATTACGCGCGGAGTGACAGAGCCGTATCGCATGTTTACCAGTCGTGCTGAATACAGGTTGATGTTGCGCGAAGATAACGCGGATATGCGTTTGACGGAAGCTGGTCGCCAAATCGGTCTGGTGGATGATGTGCGGTGGGAAGCATTCTCACGCAAACAAGAAGCGATTGTGCGTGAGCAGGAACGTCTCAAATCCACCTGGGTTCAGCCCAATCTTTTATCGCAGGATGATGCAATCAGGGTACTTGGCAAGCCGATAGAACATGAATATTCATTGTTTGAATTGCTACGTAGACCTGAGGTGACATATGAATCATTGCTGACTTTGCCGAACGCCGGTGTTGGTGTCACAGATGAGGCGGTCTTGCAACAAGTGGAAATTGCTGCCAAATATCAGGGCTATATTGATCGTCAGCAAGAAGAAATAGAACACCAAAAAGGCAGTGAAAATATCGTGCTGCCGCAAGACATGGATTACCGAGATGTGCATGGCTTGTCTATAGAGGCGCAGCAAAAACTGAATGCGCAAAAACCACAAACCATAGGTCAGGCCAGTCGTATTTCTGGCATTACACCGGCAGCAGTGTCTCTATTGCTGGTTTATCTGAAGCGCAAAAGTCGTAGCAAAAAATCCGGTTCGACCACAGAAAAAGTCGCATGAACCTGGCAGATAAGCTTGAACAAGGCCTGAAGCAGGCGGGACTGGATATTGCTCTTGAAAAACAGCAAAAGCTGATGGCTTACCTTGACCTTATACAGAAATGGAACAAGGTACATAACCTGACGGCAGTACGCGACCCCGAACAAATGGTCGTTTTGCACTTGCTGGATAGTCTGGTGGTCTTGCCCCATATCAAAGCTGGGCGTTTGCTGGATGTGGGTAGTGGTGCCGGCTTGCCAGGGATTCCATTGGCAATATGCCTGCCCGACTTGCAAGTAACTACGCTGGATTCCAATCAGAAAAAGGCCAGCTTCATGCGGCAGGTAAAAGCGGAACTAGGGCTGGAGAATCTGCAGGTGGTAAGTATGCGGGTTGAGCAATTTCAGCCGGAAAAGCCTTTTGAAGCGATTATTTCGCGCGCTTTTTCTGATCTTGCACTGTTCGTCAAGCTGACTAGGCATTTGTGTGCGGCCGATGGTTATTGGCTGGCTATGAAGGGTGTGATTCCCCATGCTGAGCTGGATGAATTGCATGCTAAGACAGGTTTGGAGCCGGATGCAACCGTAACTTTGAATGTACCTTATCTGGACGCCCAGCGGCACCTGTTATTTTTGCCCAACAAGATTCAGTAAATGACTAAAGTGATTTGATGATGCGAATTCTGGCGATTACCAATCAAAAAGGAGGAGTCGGTAAAACGACTACCTGTGTCAATCTGGCCGCAAGTCTGGCTGCGCATAAAAGTCGTGTGCTTTTGATTGATCTGGATGCTCAGGGCAATGCGACTACTGGCAGTGGCTTGGATAAAGCTACTCTCAAACAGACGATTTATCATGTGCTGATTGGGGATAAGAAACTTAAAGAGGTGATCACTGCTTCTGAAAAAGGCAAGTTTGATATTGCCCCGGCTAGTCGGGATCTCGCAGGCGCTGAGGTCGAGCTGGTCAATGAGTTTGGTCGTGAGACAAGGCTTAAGCAGGCATTGGCAGAATTGCAGGGTAGTTACGATTATGTCCTATTGGACTGCCCCCCTGCCCTCAATTTGGTGACGGTGAATGCGCTGACTGCTGCTGATGCAGTGATGATTCCCATGCAGTGTGAATATTACGCTTTGGAAGGTTTGTCAGATTTGGTGAATACCATCAAGAAAGTGCGTACTCACCTTAACCCCAAGCTTGAGATAGAGGGCTTGTTGCGTACCTTGTTTGATAACCGGAATATGTTGGCACAGCAGGTATCCAATCAATTGGTTAGCCATTTTGGAGACAAGGTCTATAAAAGCGTGATACCTCGAAATATACGTCTTGCTGAGGCGCCAAGTTATGGCATGCCGGCATTGATATATGACCGCTCCTCTAAGGGCGCGCTTGCTTACATGGATTTGGCGAAAGAAATAATCAGTCGCAGCAAGGCAAAACTCAAGGCTGCAGCAACAGAGAACAAAGTTTAGGAGTTATGAATGGTAAAACCTAAAGGCTTGGGCCGTGGGCTAGATGCGCTGCTTTCCGGGGATGTAGATAGTGCAGAAGAATCTGGAAGTTTAAGCAAGCTGGCAATTGACCAGTTGCAGCCGGGTAAATACCAGCCGCGCACGCACATGGATCAAGAGTCCTTGCAGAGTCTGGCAGATTCTATCAAGGCACAAGGCGTCATGCAGCCTATACTGGTGCGCCAGATAGCTGATCAACGCTACGAGATTATCGCTGGTGAACGTCGCTGGCGTGCTTCACAGCTGGCGGGATTGCAGGAAGTGCCGGTCATCATCCGTGAAATCGCCGATGAGGCCGCATTGGCGATGGCGCTGATTGAGAATATCCAGCGCGAAAACCTCAATCCGATTGAAGAAGCGAATGGCATACAACGCCTGATAGATGAATTTGGCATGACCCATGAAACCGCAGCGCAAGCTGTTGGGCGTTCAAGAAGTGCCGTGAGTAATCTGCTACGCCTACAAAACCTGCATTCGAGTGTTCAGGAGATGCTGCAGCAAGGGCATCTGGATATGGGGCATGCCCGAGCGCTGCTTGCTTTGAGTGGTGCAAAGCAGATTACAGCTGCAGAAGAAATTTCCCTGAAGGGCCTCTCTGTACGTGAGGCTGAACAATTGGTGAAACGCCTTAGCATAGAATCTGGTAAACCACTGAAAACTCCAAGTAAAGACAAGGATGTCGAAAGCTTGCAAGAAGAGCTGGCGCAGATTCTGGGAGCGGATGTCAAAATCGATGCTACCAAGAATGGTACAGGTACCTTGAAAATTCGCTACGGCAATCTGGAACAGCTGGATGACATTATTGCCAAACTGCGCCGTTAAGTCAGGCTTAATTATCAATGTTGCACTTGACTAAACCTTAATAAAACAAGACAATCGCGGACTTCGCATAGTTGGCATAAGACCCTCATGGAGAAAGCACAAGGGGGCGCACCATGGAAAACACCAAAACAGCAGACGTATTCAGGCAAATGGCAAAGTGGCAAATCGCAGCCACATTGGTAGTCGCCATTGCAGCTTATCTGTTAGCGGGTAAACACGGTGCATTGTCAGCCTTGGCGGGTGGTTTTGCGGCAATTGCAGGTGGTTTTTCCGCATCACTGATCGCCAGAAGAAGCGATAGTAAGAGAGAGCCTGGCGCTATACTCATTAGCTTGCTAAAGGCCGAGGCAGTCAAGATTATTGTGATTGCCGTATTACTTTTAATTACATTTAAGATTTACACAGAGAATCTGGTGCCGCTCGCCCTGATATTGGGCTTGGGTGCATCCGCGATTTTGTCTGGGGCAGCAGTTTTTTCTTTGAACGAAAAAAACGAAATTTAAGGTTTAGAGTTTATGTCGACTGAACACACACTTACGCCAGCTGGTTATATTGCACATCACTTGTCATTTAATGCCAAGTCCATAGGTGAAGGTAGTTTCTGGACCGTGCACATGGATACTTTGGTGATGTCAGCTTTGCTTGGTGTGATTGCTTTTGGTCTGCTCTGGTGGGTGGTGCGCGGCGCTACTGCTGGAGTGCCGACCAAGCGTCAGGCGTTTGTCGAGTTGCTGGTTGGTTTCGTTGATGATCAAGTCAAGAATATTTTCCACGGTAACCGCCATGCTTTTATCGCACCAGCTGCACTCACAGTATTTGTTTGGGTGTTGTTGATGAATGCGATGGACTTCTTGCCAGTCGATATCATGGCGTGGTTCTACCATCATGTATTGGGTCTGGCCGAATGGCGCAGTGTGCCAACTTCTGATGTCAATGCAACTTTTGCACTGGCGCTGTCAGTTTGGCTCTTGATGATTTTCTTTGCAATCAAGGTCAAAGGTGTGGGTGGCTGGGTGCACGAACTGTTCTGCTCCCCATTCGGCACCAATCCTCTTATCTGGCCAGCAAACTTCCTCTTCAATCTGATTGAATACATCTCCAAACCTCTTTCTCACTCCCTGCGTTTGTTCGGCAATATGTACGCTGGTGAAGTGATTTTCCTGTTGCTCGGCCTGTGGGCGGCAACAGGTATCAGCGGAACAATCTTTGGCGGCATTCTGGGCGCAGGTTGGGCAATCTTCCACATTCTGATTGTGGCGTTGCAGGCATTCATTTTCATGATGCTGACAGTTGTTTATCTGGCAATGGCCCATGAAAGCCATTAAGCAGGTTTTGTAGTTTGGTTTTAGTAGTTAAGGTTTAAGTAACATCCCTCAATATCGAAAGGAAAAGTAATGGAAAGCGTACAATTTTTAGCGATGATTCAAGCCTACACTGGCATTGGCATTGGTTTGATCATTGGTTTGGGTGCTGCAGGTGCCTGTATCGGTATCGGTATCATGTGTGCAAGCTTCCTGGAAGGCGCTGCACGTCAACCAGAAATGATCCCAGCTCTGCAAGGTAAGGTATTCCTGCTCTTGGGTCTGATCGACGCTTCTTTCATTATCGGTGTTGGTCTGGCTATGATGTTTGCATTCGCAAACCCACTCCTGAGCGTAGTTTCCTAAGCAAGGTCTGATTGAGCATCAATTCAACTCATCAGGCTTAACAGCTAGGAGCAAAAATGAATATTAATTTCACATTAGTTGCACAGGCATTCACGTTTGCCATTTTTATCTGGTTTACAGTGAAGTTTGTGTGGCCGCCGTTACTCAACGCCATTGAAACTCGTCAGAAAGAAATTGCTGATGGTCTGGCCGCAGGTGAGCGTGGCCGTAGCGAGTTGGAGCTGGCTTCCAAACGCTCAGCTGAAGCACTGAATGATGCCAAGCAGCGCGCTGCTGACATCATTGCCCAGGCTGAAAAGCGTGCAACAGATATTGTTGAAGAAGCGAAAAGTGCTGCGAAGGCTGAGGGTGACCGCATTATTGCTGGTGCTAAAGCTGAAATCGATCAGGAAGTCAGTCGTGCTAAAGAAGGTCTGCGTGCGCAGGTTTCTGCTTTGGCGATAGCTGGCGCAGAAAAGATCCTGCGTAAAGAGATTGATGCCAAGGCTCATGCAGACATGCTGAACACCATCGCTAACGAGCTCTAAGAAAGAGAAAGTAGCAAGATTATGGCTGAGATAGTCACCATTGCAAGACCTTACGCCGTGGCAGCATACCGCCTGGCCAAGGAAAAAAATGCGCTGGATACCTGGTCTGGCATGTTGGGATTTGCTGCATCTGTAGTTGCAGATGCACAAATGCAAGCCTACATCGACGATCCCAAGGTTGTATCTGGTGATCTGGAGCGTGTATTCCTCTCTGTTTGTGGAGACAAACTGAATGAGCAGGCTGCAAACCTGATCAAGCTGTTGGTGGAATATGGTCGCTTATCCATCCTGCCGGATATTGCTGAGGCTTTTGAAGAGCTGAAAGCGCAAGATGAAGGTGTACTTGAAGCCGAGATCACTGCTGCCTCACAGCCCAAAGACGCTGAAGTCAAGGCGTTGGTAAAACGCCTAGAGGACAAGTTTGGCAAAAAGATCGAAGCGAGCGTCAAAGTGGACCCCGAATTAATTGGCGGGATCAAAATTTTAGTCGGCGATACGGTCATTGACGCTTCCGTCAAAGGCCAATTGCAACAGTTGGCCTATACGCTGATAAGTTAGGCTGAGAGAGCTTAGGAGAATTTGTAATGCAGTTATCCACATCAGAAATCAGTGAACTGATTAAGAGCAGATTAGAGAATTTCTCTACCAGCGCTGAAGCACGTACCCAAGGTACCGTGATCTCAGTGACTGACGGTATTGTTCGTATCCATGGCCTGTCCAACGTGATGGCCGGTGAAATGATTGAATTCCCTGGCAACACTTTCGGTCTGGCGCTCAACCTTGAGCGTGATTCCGTTGGTGCCGTTATTCTGGGCGAATACGAACACATTGCCGAAGGTGACACTTGCAAGTGCACCGGCAAGATTCTGGAAGTGCCAGTAGGTCCGGAACTGATTGGCCGCGTGGTCAACTCTCTGGGTCAGCCTATTGACGGCAAGGGCCCAATCAACGCCAAGCTGACAGACAAGATTGAAAAGGTAGCGCCTGGCGTTATCGCCCGTAAATCTGTTTCCCAGCCTGTACAAACTGGTCTGAAGTCCATCGACTCCATGGTGCCGGTAGGTCGTGGTCAGCGCGAACTGATTATTGGTGACCGTCAGACTGGTAAGACCGCTGTAGCTGTTGATGCCATCATTAACCAGAAGGGTCAAAACATGACCTGTATCTACGTTGCGATTGGCCAGAAGGCTTCTACTATCGCTAACGTGGTTCGCAAGCTGGAACAGTATGGCGCGATGGAATACACCATCGTTGTTGCTGCTTCTGCTTCTGACTCTGCTGCTTTGCAATTTATTGCACCATACGCTGGTTGCACCATGGGTGAATACTTCCGTGACCGTGGTCAGGATGCACTGATCGTTTACGATGACTTGTCCAAACAAGCGGTTGCTTACCGTCAAATCTCACTGCTGCTGCGCCGTCCACCAGGTCGTGAGGCTTACCCAGGTGACGTTTTCTACATCCACTCACGTTTGCTTGAGCGTGCTGCTCGCGTGAATGAAGAGTATGTGGAGAAGTTTACGAATGGTGAAGTTAAGGGCAAGACCGGTTCTCTGACCGCACTGCCTGTGATTGAAACCGCTGCAGGTGACGTTTCTGCATTCGTTCCAACCAACGTGATTTCCATTACCGATGGTCAGATCTTCTTGGAAACTGACTTATTCAATGCTGGTATCCGTCCTGCGATTAACGCCGGTATTTCTGTATCACGTGTTGGTGGTGCTGCTCAAACCAAGGTCATCAAAAAATTGGGTGGCGGTGTGCGTCTGGCACTGGCTCAGTATCGTGAACTGGCTGCGTTCGCGCAGTTCGCTTCCGATCTTGACGAAGCAACCCGCAAGCAACTGGATCGTGGTCGTATGTTCACTGAACTGATGAAGCAAGCGCAATATGCTCCATTGAGCGTATCCGATATGGCGATTTCTCTGTTGGCTGCTAACAAGGGCTACTTTGATGATGTGCCAGTTGCCAAGACTCTGGCTTTTGAATCTGCACTGCACGCATTCCTGAAGTCCAAGTACAAGAGCCTCATGGACAAAATCGAAACCACCAAAGATTTGGCTGGTGACGATGAAAAAGCCGCTGAAGCTGCAATTCAGGACTTCAAAGCGACTAACGCATATTAATTAGCGCTTAGTCATTGCGATTCATATTAGCTAACTCGTACTGAACAGACAGGCAGACTAAACAATGGCCGGTAGCAAAGAAATCCGTAGCAAGATCAAGAGCGTTGAAAATACGCGCAAGATCACCAAGGCGATGGAAATGGTGGCTGCATCCAAAATGCGTAAAGCGCAGGACCGGATGCGTGCAGCCCGTCCATATGCGGAGAAAATCCGTAATGTGGCGGCCCACCTTTCCCAAGCTAGCTCTGAATACAAGCATCCATTCCTTATCAAGCGTGAAAACGTTGCAAACGTAGGTTTGATCGTTGTCAGCTCTGACAAGGGATTGTGCGGTGGTTTGAATACCAACGTACTGCGTATGTCCGTGAACCAAATGAAGACTTGGGAAGCCGATAAAAAGGGTGTCTCCGTGACAGCCATCGGTAACAAGGGTTTTGGTTTCATGGGCCGTATTGGCGCTAACGTTAAATCACATGTCACTGGTTTGGGTGATACCCCGCACATGGAAAAGCTGATTGGCCCGGTCAAGGTCATGCTGGATGCTTACATGGCTGGCGAAATTGATCAGCTCTACGTTTGCTACACCCGTTTTATCAACACCATGAAGCAAGAGCCTGTCATGGAACAAGTGCTGCCACTGACTGGTGAAAGCCTTGGTACCGCTGAAGGTCACTGGGATTACATCTATGAGCCAGGCGCTCAGGAAGTGATTGATGATTTGATGGTACGTTACATCGAATCCCTGATTTTCCACGCAGTAGCGGAAAACATGGCGTCAGAACAAAGTGCACGTATGGTTGCGATGAAAGCTGCGTCTGATAACGCGAAGAATGTAATCGGCGAACTCAAGTTGGTATACAACAAGGCTCGCCAGGCTGCGATTACCAAGGAAATTTCAGAAATTGTCGGTGGCGCAGCGGCGGTTTAATGCTGGCGTCTGAGTCCCTAACGAACAAGTATTGATTGAGGAAACCAAGATGAGTCAAGGTAAAGTAGTTCAATGTATCGGTGCGGTGGTTGACGTCGAATTCCCACGCGACCAGATGCCTAAAGTTTATGATGCGCTGATTCTGGATGAAGAAGGCAGCATCGTTGAGGGTGGTCTTACCCTTGAAGTGCAACAGCAATTGGGTGACGGCGTAGTTCGCACCATTGCCATGGGTTCCAGTGACGGCCTGCGTCGTGGCATGAAGTTCAAGGCCACAGGTAACCAGATCACTGTGCCAGTAGGTACTGGTACTCTGGGCCGTATTATGGACGTATTGGGCCGCCCAATTGACGAAGCTGGTCCAATTGACTCTGATGAGCGTCGCTCAATTCACCAGAAAGCCCCAGCTTTCGATGAACTTTCTCCTTCTGTTGACTTGCTCGAAACCGGCATCAAGGTGATTGACCTGGTTTGCCCGTTTGCCAAGGGTGGTAAAGTTGGTCTGTTCGGTGGTGCGGGTGTAGGTAAGACCGTGAACATGCTGGAACTGATTAACAACATTGCCAAGCAACACTCTGGTTTGTCAGTATTTGCCGGTGTGGGTGAGCGTACCCGTGAAGGTAATGACTTCTACCACGAAATGGCAGAAGCTGGTGTTATCAAGCTGGATAACATGAAGGAATCCAAGGTCGCGATGGTTTTCGGTCAGATGAATGAGCCACCAGGCAACCGTCTGCGTGTAGCGCTGTCTGGTCTGACTATGGCTGAAAAATTCCGTGACGAAGGCCGTGATGTTCTGTTCTTCGTTGACAATATCTATCGTTATACTCTGGCCGGTACCGAAGTATCCGCGCTGCTGGGTCGTATGCCATCTGCCGTAGGTTACCAACCTACTCTGGCCGATGAAATGGGCCGCTTGCAAGAGCGTATTACCTCTACCAAGGTTGGTTCCATTACTTCTATCCAAGCGGTTTACGTACCAGCGGATGACTTGACTGACCCATCTCCAGCGACCACGTTCCAGCATTTGGACTCTACAGTGGTTCTGTCACGTGATATCGCTTCTCTGGGTATCTACCCAGCGGTTGACCCACTGGATTCTACATCCCGTCAGCTGGATCCACTGATCGTTGGTGAAGAGCACTACGCTGTAGCCCGTTCTGTGCAGTCCACACTGCAACGTTACAAGGAACTGCGCGACATTATCGCGATTCTGGGTATGGACGAACTGTCTCCAGAAGACAAGCTGGTTGTAGGTCGTGCGCGTAAGATCCAGCGCTTCCTGTCCCAGCCATTCCACGTTGCTGAAGTGTTTACCGGTGCTCCTGGTAAGTACGTTCCACTGAAGGAAACCATCAAGGGCTTCAAGGCGATTGTTGCTGGTGAATACGATCACTTGCCAGAACAAGCTTTCTACATGGTAGGTGGTATCGAAGAAGCTGTAGAAAAGGCAAAAACTCTTAACTAAGAGTCCTTAACTAATTTGGGATAAGTGATTATGGCATCAACAATCCATATCGATGTGGTAAGTGCTGAAGAGTCCATCTTCTCTGGTACGGCTGAATTTGTAGTCGCACCAGCGAGTCAGGGCGAAGTCGGTATCTACCCGAATCACGCGCCGCTGATTACCACCATCAAGGCTGGTGCTTTGCGCGTGCAGGTGCCTAATGAAGGTGAGCAGCTGATTTTCGTATCAGGCGGTCTGCTCGAAGTGCAGCCAGGCGTCATCACTGTGTTGGCAGATACTGCTATTCGCGGCCATGATCTGGACGAAGCCAAGGCAACAGAAGCCAAGCGTGCCGCTGAAGAAGCGCTGAAGAGTAACCAGTCTGAAGTGAATTACGCTGCTGCTCAGGCTGAGTTGTCTGAAGCGATTGCTCAGTTGCAGGCAATTGAGCGTCTGCGCAAGATCAAGCACTAAGCCTTTGTACCTTGTGATTTGACACAGATAAGGCAGCCTGATGGCTGCCTTTTTTGTTTATACTTTAAACTTAAAGTCATCTTATACACGCTATGACATCCAAATCATTGAATGTGGTCATACTTGCTGCCGGTAAAGGCACCCGCATGTATTCCAGTCTGCCCAAAGTCTTACATAAGCTGGCTGGACAGCCCTTGTTGCAACACGTCATTAACGTAGCAAAATCTCTGCAACCGCAAAAAATCATTGTTGTATACGGTTATGGTGGTGATGTGGTGCCCAATGCATTTGCCCACGAAGAAATTACCTGGGTGCTGCAAGCCGAACAATTAGGTACCGGCCATGCATTGCAGCAAGCGTTACCTTATCTAGACCAAGAAGCGCAAACCTTGATATTGCTTGGTGATGTGCCATTGGTGAATGCAGAGAGCTGTAAAAAACTGCTGGATCAGACACAGCACTTGGGCCTGATGACTTTCATCAAGCCAGACCCTACAGGCTATGGCCGTATTGTGCGTAATCAGGCAGGTGTTGTCTCGGCAATTGTAGAGCATAAGGATGCTAATGCTGAGCAACGCGCAATTCAGGAAGTGAATACCGGAATTATTGCTGCCGAAAACAGACATTTGGCAATCTGGTTGCAACGCCTGACCAATAACAATGCTCAAGGCGAATACTATCTGACAGATATCGTGGCGATGGCAGCACAAGAAGTGAACACCACAGTAGCAGAAATCAGCGATGATGAAGGTTCTGACGAGTCATGGATTGATAGCCAGAATACAACCTATATGGTGGTCACCGAGATCGTAGCAGATGAGTGGGAAGTAGCGGGTGTCAATTCTAAGGAGGATCTGGCCCAGCTAGAGCGCGTTTATCAGCTTCGTTATGCGCGCAAGCTATTGCAGCAGGGTGCGACTTTGCATGACCCTGCACGACTGGATATACGTGGTGAGCTGAAAATTGGTCGCGATGTGGAGATTGATGTCGGTTGTATCTTCGAAGGCAAGGTAACGCTGGCGGATGGTGTCCAGATAGGCGCCTATTGTGTCATTAAAGACACAGAAATCGGTGCGGGCACAGTCGTTGCTCCATTTACGCATATGGAACAAGTCAAGATTGCTAATGCATGCAAAATAGGGCCATACGCCCGTTTGCGCCCTGGAACCGAGCTGAATACTGACAGCCATATCGGTAATTTCGTTGAGTTGAAAAATGCCCAAGTGGGTGTTGGCAGCAAGATCAATCACCTGAGTTATGTTGGGGATAGCACTGTCGGTAAATCGGTGAATATTGGCGCCGGCACTATCACCTGCAATTACGATGGTGCCAATAAATTCCGCACCGTGATTGAAGACAATGCCTTTATTGGCTCTGATTCGCAGCTGGTGGCACCAGTGACCATAGGCGCTGGCGCCACTATCGGTGCCGGTTCAACCATTACCAAGGATGCGCCAGCAGGAGAGCTGACTATATCCCGTGGCAGGCAGACAACCATCAAGGGCTGGAAACGTCCGGTCAAAATCAAGAAATAGGAAATTATCAGAATGTGCGGAATTGTTGGTGCTGTAGCTTCTCGTAATGTTGTGCCCATGCTGATTGAAGGCCTCAGTCGGCTGGAATACCGTGGCTACGACTCAGCCGGTGTTGCCGTGCTTGATGGGGATATCAAACGAGTACGTGCCGTAGGTCGGGTTGCGGAGATGCAGGCAAAGGCAACCGCAGAACAACTTAATGGATTAGTCGGTATAGGCCACACCCGTTGGGCTACACATGGTGGCGTAACAGAATCCAATGCACATCCGCATGTTTCCAAGGGCGAAATCGCGGTCGTGCATAACGGTATTATCGAAAATCACGATGAGCAACGCACCCGTCTCAAGGCCTTGGGTTATGTCTTTGAATCACAGACCGATACTGAGGTGATTGCACATCTGATTCACTATTATTTTAGCCAAAATAGCAATCTGCTCGCGGCTACGCAGCAAGCGGTTGCTGAGTTGACAGGTGCATTCGCTATCAGTGTGATTGCAGTCAAATCTCCAGATGAAATGGTTTGTGCACGTCTAGGTTGCCCCTTGTTGATTGGTTTGGGCGAAGGTGAGAACTTCATTGCTTCAGATGTTTCAGCCGTATTGTCTGCTACGCGCCGTGTCATCTATCTGGAAGACGGCGATGTCGCGCTGATAAAGCGCACGGGCGTGACTATCTACGGCCGTGATGGTGTAGAAGTCAGCCGCAAGATACACCTCAGTGATGTATCCTTGGCTAGCATGGAGCTAGGCCCCTACTCTCATTTCATGCAAAAAGAGATACACGAACAGCCACGTGCCCTGACCGATACTATAGAAGCAGCAATTGACGATGGCCGTTTCAGCACGGCTCTGTTTGGCAAGGATGCGGAAAGCGTATTCAAGCAGATTGACAGCGTGTTAATACTGGCTGCAGGGACAAGCTATTACGCTGGGTTGACTGCCAAATACTGGCTGGAAAGTATCGCCCGGGTGCCAACTTCTGTGGAAATTGCAAGCGAGTATCGCTATCGCGCTTCTGTGCCCAACCCCAAACAGCTGATTGTCACCATTTCACAATCCGGTGAAACGCTGGATACTATGGAAGCGCTAAAGCATGCCAAATCATTGGGGCAAGAATTGACACTGGCCATCTGCAATGTGCAAGAGAGTGCGATTCCACGCGCCTCTCGCCTGGTTTTGTATACCCGTGCCGGTGCCGAGATCGGCGTTGCCTCTACTAAGGCATTTACCACGCAATTAATCGCGCTGTTTACGCTGGCTGCTACACTGGCCAAACTGCGTGGCTTACTTAGTACAGAGCAGGAACGTAATTACTTGGAAGAGTTGCGACACTTGCCAGGTAGTGTGCAACATGCGCTGAATCTGGAGCCACAAATCCGTGAATGGGCCAAAGCTTTTGCCAACAAACAACACGCCTTGTTTCTGGGGCGTGGTATGCATTACCCAATCGCACTGGAAGGCGCACTCAAGCTGAAGGAGATCTCTTACATCCATGCCGAGGCCTACCCTGCCGGTGAACTCAAGCATGGGCCACTGGCGCTAGTAGATAAAGAGATGCCGGTGGTCGTGATTGCCCCGAATGATGCCTTGCTGGAAAAAGTGAAATCCAATATGCAGGAGGTTAAAGCTCGTGGTGGTGAGTTGTTCGTGTTTGCAGATGCGGATAGCCATTTCACGGCTAGTGAAGGCGTGCATGTGATACGCACACCACGTCATGTCGGCATACTTTCCCCTATTCTGCACACCATACCAGTTCAGTTGTTGGCCTATCATGCAGCGTTGCTTAAGGGTACGGATGTGGATAAGCCAAGAAACCTTGCCAAATCTGTTACCGTTGAATAACTGGTAGACTGACTACTAAATAAATCTAGAGAGCAGCCGAAATTTCAGTATGAATCTTGATATTCGTACCATGAT
>CAYXMC010000012.1:0-15830 GCA_964466095.1 uncultured Methylophilaceae bacterium
ATGTTGTTAGGGAACGCGGTATGTACATACATCACATCGCCAATCACCAGCGGTGCACCTTCGTGGCCACGATTCACACCAGTAGAGAATGTCCAGGCCAACTTCAAATCCTTGACGTTGCTCTTGTTGATCTGTGAAAGCGCACTGTAGCCGGTATTGCTGTAATCCTTGCGTGGGTGAGCCCACTGATTGTCGTCCTTCATCAGGCTTGCCAGATCATCGCCAGCCATAGCTGATAAAGAGAGTGCGCCCAACAGGCTGGTCGCTATTGCCATGTTCATTTTCTGTAACTTCACAACACTTCTCCTTCAATATTCTTGTATAAAAAAAAGGAACCCCCACCAGACATGGCTGTTAAACGACTGGACAGGGGTTCCAGACCCAGGGGTTAAAATAAGATGAGCAAAATCTTTGAATTGCACCCACAAGCAATGCATAAATGGCAAGCCATGTGCCAAGTAGAGAGAAAATCCATGGACTTTTTATTTATTTGATATAAATCAGTTACATATTTAACCGATAATCTGACTGTGGGATGTCATCTATAAGATGACTGTCTGCGTTAGGCTGTATCAGAAATGAACAGGTGTCACGTTGGGTGACACTGCAAAAACTAAGTTTTTAAATGAGGCGCCCAAGGGCGCCCGGGTCCTAGCCAAATATGAACAATGACGCTTTAGCAGTACAACGAGCCCGCCAGGAATTCCTGGCCCGTGGCCGCGTGCAGGAAGGCACAGTCGCCGAGGAAATTCAGCGCTCATGGCAACGCTGTCTGGAACAGGGTATTGATGCAGAGTCTGCCAATAGCCATGTGTTGACACGTCAGGAGTTTGCACAGCGACTGGAAAAGAATGAGCTGCTGTTATCGCAAGCGCGGCCAGAAATGGACACACTCAACGAACAGATTGCGCATACCCGCAGCATTGTCATTTTGACTGATGACGAAGGCGTCATCCTGCATAGCTTGGGCGATAGCAGTTTCATGAGCGAGGCTCAGCGTATTGCCCTTAACCCTGGTACTTCCTGGAACGAGAACCACCGTGGTACTAATGCGATTGGTACGGCCCTAGTGGAACAAGCTGCAATAACGGTGCGCGGTGCTGAGCACTATGTAGCTAAACACCATGTGCTGAGTTGTTCTGCCGTGCCGATTTTTGGTGCCCGCAATGATCTGATAGGCACGCTGGATGTTTCCAATGATTATCTGATGCCGCAACAGCACACACTGGCGCTGGTAAAGATGGCTGCACAGATGATAGAAAACCGCCTGTTCCGTGCCAGCAATCAAGCTGCCTATTCCCTGCATTTCCATGCCCGTCCGGAGTTTATCGGTACGTTGTGGGAAGGCATTGCCATGTTTGGCGAAGATGGCAGCTTGCAGGCAATCAACCGTAGCGGTCAGTTCCAGCTGAATCTTGATTTGGACAACAGCAATATCCATTTCAACAATATCTTCGGCCAGAGTTTGCAATCCCTGCAGGCAAGCAGCATAGGCAATCTGGTATTCCCGTTGCGGCTGACCAACGGAGCACGCATTTTTGCCCGGTTGCAAGGGACGGTCAGCCGTCCTGCAACAAGCCATAACGCCAGCCCCGATAAAGTTTCCAGGCAGGGTCATGCAGCCAATCTGGACTTGCTCGACAGCGGCGATAGTCAGATTAATCAGATCATTAGCCAAATCAAGCGAGTATTGAATCAGGAAATTCCCGTGTTAATACAAGGCGAGACTGGCGCAGGCAAAGAGTTGTTCGCACGCGCGATTCATGAGGCCAGCAGTCGTCGAGATGGGCCTTGGGTAGCGGTGAATTGCGCGTCCCTGCCGGAAGGCCTGATTGAGTCCGAGCTCTTTGGTTATGAAGAAGGTGCCTTTACCGGTGCCCGTCGCAAAGGCAATAGCGGCAAGATTGCACAGGCCCATGGCGGCACACTGTTTCTGGATGAAATCGGCGATATGCCATTAGCTTTGCAGGCACGTCTGTTGCGCGTGTTACAAGAGCGTACGATCACTCCGCTGGGTAGCAACAAGAGTCAGGCTGTAGATTTTGCGCTGGTCTGCGCCACCAACCAGAAACTGCGTGAAAAAGTGGAAAAAGGTGAATTCCGCCGTGATCTTTATTACCGCATCAACGGCCTCGGCGTCACCTTGCCGCCCCTGCGCAAGCGCAGTGATCTGCAGGCTCTGGTCAAAATCATTCTGGAAACCGAAAATGCGGCTCAAACTGTTATCGCCGACGATGTGATGGAACTCTTCCGTCAACATCCATGGCCCGGCAATGTGCGCCAGTTGCATAGTGTGATCCGTACAGCGCTGGCGCTTGCTATGGGCAGCAAGATAGAGGTTGCCCACCTGACTCAGGATTTCATGGAAGATCTGGAATATGCAGACCAAATGCTGGACACGGACAATCTGCGACTGCAAAGCCTGACCATGGATGCGATACAGGTGGCCATGAAGAAGCATCAGGGCAATGTCTCCGCCGCTGCGCGTGAGCTGGGTTTAAGCCGTAACACGCTTTACCGCAAGTTACGGATGATAGGCTGGGACTAAGCCTTAGGGTGGCTTTCCTTGAGGAAGTTTTCAAACGAAACTGAGTCCATCGGTCTGCCAAAATAGTAACCCTGCACCTCGTTGCAACCATTCTGTTTCAGGTATTCATATTGCTCTGCGGTCTCCACACCTTCAGCGATGGTAATCATGCCCATGCTTTTTGCGAGGCCTATCACAGCATTCACAATAGCCTTGTCATCCTGATCAATGCTGATATCTCTTACAAACGACTGGTCTATCTTTAGTTTGTAAACATTCATCTGTTTCAGGTAGCTCAGGGAAGAATAACCGGTACCAAAATCGTCAATTGATAATCTGATCCCGAGTTCACTCAGGCGCTTGGTCATTTCAATTGCCGCCTGTGGGTCCTGCATGGAAACACTTTCGGTGATTTCAAGCTCCAGATACTCCGGTGGTACACCGGATTCTTCAAGTATCTTTTGTACCTGATCCGGCAGATCCTTAAACCTGAACTGAATAGCTGACAGGTTTACCGACATACGGAAAGGGTCAAAACCATCACTCAACCAGGTCTTCAACGCAAGTAAAGCATTACGCAAGACCCATTCACCTATCTGCAAGATCTGACCAGATTCTTCGGCAATCGGAATAAACTCGGCTGGTGAGATCATGCCCCACTGAGCGTGTTTCCACCGCAACAGAGCTTCTGCACCGACCAGTTTGCCGTTTGCAAGGTCGATCTGCGGCTGGAAAAACACCATCAGCTCATTTTTCTCTATGGCTCTGCGCAAGGCATTATCCAGGCTGAGCGTTCTGTCTGCGGTGGCCTGCATATCCGGCGTAAAGAAGGAGAAACCATTTCTGCCATTTTGCTTGGTGCGATACATCGCCGTATCAGCTTTTTGCATCAATTCTGTTAAATCAGTGCTGTCATCGGGAAAGATAGCGATCCCGATAGAGGCAGTGATATTCAACTCATAGTCGGCAATTTTAATTGGCTGTGATGTGACGTTAAGTATTTTCTCTGCAACCTGGGTGGCGGCTTTTGCATCGGCATTTGCCAGCACAACCACAAACTCGTCCCCCCCCAGCCTAGCTATCGTATCTTCATCTCTCAAACAGGCCTTAAGCTTACTACCAACATCCTTGATGAGTTCATCGCCTACCTGATGACCAAGTGAGTCATTGATATTTTTGAATCGATCAAGATCCAGGAACATCAGTGCCAACGGCATGGAGTGTCTGGTACATGAGCTAAGCGCCTGACTGGCACGGAGGTGCAGGAGCTCACGGTTCGCCAAGCCAGTGAGCGCATCATAGTGAGCCAACCAGCGAATGCGATCTTCTGCCATTTTGCTTTGGGTAATGTCAGTAAATATGCCTATGTACTGAGGCTTGCCAGTATTCTCATCTATTACCCGTGTAATCGAGAGCAGTTCAGGATACATACCGCCGTCCTTGCGGCGGTTCCATAATTCGCCCTGCCAGCGTCCAGTTGTCTCTATGGTGTCCCACATATCCCGATAAAAAGCCGTATCCTGATGCCCGGAGCTGAGTATCCTCGGGTTTTTCCCCATCACTTCTTCGGCAGTGTAGCCACTGATCTCGGTAAAGGCACGGTTAACCATGATGATGTTTTTTTCATGGTCGGTAATGATGATGCCCTCATTACCTTGCTCAAACACCTTGGCTGACAGCTTCAGCTGGGCTTCATTATGTTTGATCTCCGTAATGTCCTGCTTGATGGCCAGATAATGACTGACAGTACCATCTGACTGTTTAATCGGGGAAATGATGGCATATTCGATATATTCAGAATTGTCTTTGCGTCTGTTAACCAGTTCACCCTGCCAGACTTTTCCATGAGAAAGCTTATCCCACATGTCGTCATAAGTGCTAGGTGGGGTTTTACCTGATTGCAGGACTTTAGGATTACGGCCTATTACTTCTGCCATGCTGTAGCCCGTGATACGGCAGAAAGCATCGTTCACATATTCAATATTGGCGTCCAAGTCTGTTATTACTATGGTATTCGGACTTTGCTCAACTGCCTGTGAAAGTTTCAGTAGTTGTGCTTCTGCACGGCGTTTTGCTGTTTCAATCTCTAAGTGGCGCATTGCAAAATTGATGTCCTGCCCGATTGATAGCAAAAGGCTTTGGGTTTCAGGATCAAAAGCATCTGGATAATCTGCATACAGCGTCAAGGCCCCAATCGGCAGATTGTCTCTACAGAGCGGAATGGAAGCAGAGGACTTCCAGCCAAATTCGGCAGCGCGATCATGCCATGGCTTGGTAGCATCGCTGGTAGCGAAATCATTGCACCAATATGGCTGGTTATTGCGGATAGCAGTGCCAGTAGGGCCGTTGCCATAAGGGCTGGCAGGGTCTACTGATATTTGAATACTCTCCAGATACTTCTGGCCATCACCATCACTGGTGAGTATCTCCAGCATGTTGTCTGGTCTGACCATGCCTATCCAGGCCAGAGAAAGACCGCCATATTCAACCGCTTCATGACAAATTCTCTCGAACAGTTCAGCCGCAGACTGGCAATCGACAATCGCCTTGTTGCAGCGGCCTTGCCATACATACAACCGAGTCAGGCGGTGAATTTTTTCATTAGCCTGCTGACGCTCAGTGATATTACGAGCAATCCCCAGTACGCCTATCAAATGACCGGATTCATCATTAATCGGGGTTTTAATGGTCTCGAACAGGCCGGTTTCGCCGTTATCTGCAAAGGTTAGCCATTCTTCATTGACTGTCGGATGCCCCGCACTGGTTGCGGCAAGGTCGTTTTCCCTGAAAAAATCGGCCAGTTCCTTGGAAACAAAATCATAATCAGTCTTGCCTATGATTTCCTCTTCCCTACTGCCATACAGACGTTCAAACTGCCGGTTGCAGCTCAGGTAAACACCATCCGGGTCCTTTAACCATATAAGGTCAGGAATTGTATGGACCAAAGTGTCCAGCCTTCTTTCCCGTTCCTCCAACTGCTGTAACAAGAGTTTGAAGTGGGTAATATCTGAAACCGCGCCAAGCACATACTCAATCTTGCCGTCTGCGTCCTTGATGGCTTTGAGTTCAAGCTGTACATAAACTACCTGACCGTTTTTGTGTATATAGCGCTTCTCCGCACGCAAGCGGTCAGATTTACCCTGCATCAAGTCACGCATCATTGGCGAGGATATGTAGGCATCATCTGGATGGCTGACTTCTACCCAGCTCTTGGCAAGCAGTTCCTGCTTGCTATATCCCAGCATGTGGCAAAACTCGTCATTGACGTTAAACCAGCGATCAGCTCCTGGTTTCACCATTGCCATGCCGATAAAGGGCAAATCAAAAAAATTGCTGATCAGTGCATCCGATTTATTTTTCTCGGCCAGCACTGCCAGGTTGTAAGCATGATTGCGCTGCCGCCATATCATCAAGATAGCCGCAGATAGCGCGGCGATTGAGAAAAATGCAACTGTACCAACCCATATCGTCAAGCCATGTAAAGGTTTGAAAACTTCGTCCTGCTCGATCTGAGTCATGACTTTCCAGGTAAGCCCAGCCACTGGATAAGAAGCCACCAACACAGGCACGCCATCATGATCCAGACCCTTGAACTGCCCGGATACTGCGGATCTAACCAGCGGCTGATTGTAAACGGTCAGGTATGGATGACCATGTGTTTGAGGAAATAGAGCCTTGGGGTTTTCTTTTTCAAAAGAGATAAGGGCACCATTGCGGCTATCAATCAGCAGGGTTCTTGCTGTAGTTTCCGAGGTGGGCCAAGCGCTGACGATGGGAGCCAGATGCTGCTTGGGGGCGCTGATCAGTGCTATTACTCCAATGATTTTTCCTGGAACGTGTACATCACTGATCGGAATAACAAAATCAAAACGCAATTCACCACGTGGAGTGAAATAGATATCAGTATGCGTAATATTTTTTGTGCTGATGGCCTGATTGATCGACTGTTGCAGCAAAAGATTTTCAAGATCATTAAACGCTTTGACTGAGAGTACAGGTTGTTGGCGCAAATTAAACAGCACAATGTTTTCATAGCCATAGGCTTGGGTCATGGCTAAAAACTTTTCCAGCAAAAGCTGGCCTGCCAGTTTGTCCTCAAGACTCAGAGTCTTGTTGGCATCTTGCTGTATGGTTTTATTCTTAATCACAAACGCAGCATCACCAAGCCGTTCTTTTACCCACAGCTCGATCTGTGATGATTTGAGCTTTGCCACTGCACTTAGATCATCAAACGCTTGATGTTCCAGCTTGGGGCCGTACAGTTGATTAATCGCCACTCCGGAAAGCGGCACAATCAGGCTGAGACATATCAGCAAGGCCATCAAGCCACGCTGTTTGGGTTGCGCAATATGCTGGTTCTGTAATTGGTGAACGGTGAGCTTGGGCTCCTGCCAAACCCGCAATAGCAGATACAACAAGGCACTGGTGATTGTGACAAAGACCAAACCCTTGGCAACTTCTATGCGCTGCATGGTTTCCGGGTTTGCAACCAGATAACTCAAGACCTTGCCGGAAGCGAATATCCAAAGCCCGGCAAATGCTGCATAGAGCAGGGCTATTCTGGCTGGTGTTAACTTGTATTTCTGTGCGGACTTCATATCAGGATTTATACATCAGAAGCCTGAAGCTATCCAGCATTGAAGTCATTAATTAACGCTATGGAATTGTATGAAGCTTCCGAGGATTAGCCCAGCAAGCTCTTCATCAGGCTGGGTGTAGCAGTATCAACTTCATCTATTACCGACTTTAATATGGCCGGGCTTAATTGCAAGGCATCCCATGCTGCAGGGGAGACCGGCGGCACCATGAATTCGCCACGCGTACCGTACTTCATGGCATTAACGATAATGTCGGCCACATGTACGGCTGCCGATTCCAGCGAGAAGTGCGGCGTAGCTTGCGGGGCATGGTGGTAGTGTATGGCCTCCTGCAACCACAATGGCAGGCCTAGCGATTCAGCAAAGCAAGCTCCAACTTCGGCATGATCGTAACCGAGGATTTCCTCTTCCAGCAGATAAAGCGGGCCTTTTTCGTGGCGCTCGCGCAGTATCTTCATCAGCGCCTTTTCCGAGATATAGCCGTACATAAGCAAACTACCCATGTCATGCAGGAGTCCAGCAAGAAAAAAGCGCTCGATATTCTGAACCTTTAGATGTCTTGCCAAGCTGCGTGCTGCGATACCACAGGCGATACTGTGTGTCCAGAAAGCCTGCTTGGTCACGATATCCGGGCTTTCCCTGCCCAGTATACGGCTCATACAGACAGCCAGAACCAAGTCACGCACCGGCTCTTGTCCCAGCAGACGAACGGCATCTGCTACATTCTTAGCCGGCCCTGTCAATGTGTACATCGGGCTGTTCACAAGCTTGAGCAGCATCATGCTGATGGCTGGGTCTTCCTCTGCCAGTATGCTGGAGATCGAAAGCTCAGCCGGCTGCCCATGACGTATCAGCTTATCTATGCGGGCATAGGCAGGGTCAAGTGGTGGCAAAGTGGCAAAACAAAGCAGGCCGTCTGCCTTTATCTTTGAAATCATGCAGTTTCCTCTTGCTCTGACAATTGCAGCACCCTTCGCTCGATACAGAGTTTTTTCAATTCAGCAATCATGGGGTGCTGGTTATTGCTCAGACGAAATGATTCTTCTGCTTCTCGTTCCGCGGTTTTCACATGGCGTATATGGCTGTGGCTTTTAATAACACCAGTGGTAGATTTTCTTGCCGAGTTGCTCATCAGAATCTTTCAAAAAAACAATGCGTTTAGGAATGTCGCCAGTTTATGCAAATAAGCTGCACATTCTTTGATGCATATCAAATCGCCTATGAATGCCCTTGCCTAGAATGCAATCACGAAATTCAGATTGTTAATTTTTTAAAGCGGAGCTTAAAAATGAAGAAATCCTTATTGGTATTGGCAATTGCAGCAGCTTTTGCCCCTGTATTAGCACAAGCAGAAGCTGGTGACTGGGTAGTGCGCGCACGTGCCACTGCCATTACCCCAAACGAAGACAGTAAGCTGGGCAAGACCGTCAACAACCTCGGCCTTGGCAATATCATGAGCCCTGGCTCTGAGCTGAAAGCAGAATCCAACGTGATTCCAGAGCTGGACATCTCTTACTACTTCACCAAGCACATTGCTGCCGAGTTGATTCTGGCATTGGGTAGCCGCCATGACGTGAGCGTCACCAAGGATTCTGCCGGCGTGATTGGCAACCAGAAACTGGGCAGTATCGACGCATTGCCACCAACCCTGACCCTGCAATGGCACTTCAACCCAGACCAGACCTTTGACCCATATGTGGGTGCTGGTGTGAACTACACCGCGATGCTGGACCGCAACCTCAAGTTCAGCAGTGGCGCTACTGCTGGTGACAAGATCAAGGTTGATCGCGACAGCTTCGGTCTTGCCCTGCAAGCTGGTATGGATGTCAACCTGAAGGACGGCTGGTTGCTGAATGCTGACGTTAAGTACATCAAGATCGACACCGATGTTGAGATGCGTAGCGCAGTGACAGGCGGCCGCTGGACCAAGATCGACTCACTGGATATTGATCCATGGGTGATCTCAGTTGGCTTCGGTAAGCGCTTCTAATTAACTTGTAGGCTGGCGGCTAATCAGCCGCCAGCTTCAAGGTAACTGCTGTATTAGGTTTGTAACTGTTTCACATGTAGTACATCTCCCAGTTCCACCCTCCCCCTTTATTTCAGTTGAATGGATAAAGGGGATTTTTTTGCCTGTCGTTTTTTGTAACAGGCACCATAAAACATCGAATGAAAAAGATTTAGTTGACGCTACAGAAGATTTTTCCCTGATGGGTAATATCCATCCAGATGGCCCAGCCTGCGCTGACGGCCAGCAGCAAGCCAGCAAGTCGCATGCCGCGCGCTTCGGTAAACCAGCGATTGCCGTGTTTTAGTTTTTGCCAAATCATTGGTCCCAGCAATAATGAAAGGCTGCTGCCCACAGCAAAGGCCGACATACCAAGCGCCCCCTGCAAAGCGCTGCCGCTGAGAGAAGCCACCAGTAACGCGGAATAAAGCAGACCACAGGGCATGAATGCCCAGAGCATGCCTGTCATAAAGCTGCCGCCGCGCACAGCCGCCATAAGCCTGACGCGTTGCCATACCCTGTAGCCCATTTGGTCTGCCCAGGCTGGCTGCCGGGCACTAGCCAGTAATATCAGGCCCCAGCTCAAAACCAGCACATGAAAAAAAGTCCAGATCGGGTGCAGAGCAGATGTCTGGCTGGAAAACCAGGCGATACCATTGACTGAAGTAGCAGCCACTGCACCCAGGCTGCTATAACCTAAAAGGCGACCGCCCTGAAACTGCGCAGCATTTTGATTGCTGTCTTTGCTGATGGCCCCACAGGCAGCGCCGCACATGGCAATACAATGCGGCCCGCCTGCCAGCCCCATGATGAATGTGGTGAGCAGCAGCGAGCCTTGCATCAGATGATTTTCGAGAATCTGGCGCGGTTGCGGTCTGCCTGCAGAAATTTATCGAACTGCATGGCAATGCCGCGCACAAAGAACCAGCCAAGCCCGGTGACCTGAATGGCATTGGCTTCAATTTCCACCAGCCCATCGGCCTCCATGCCGGCAATGGCTTCCAGTTCTGCTGCAAAGTATTTCTTGAAGTCGATCAGGTAAGCCAGTTCTATGGATTCGAACTGCAGTCTGCCCTGACACATCAGCGCCATGATAACTGCGCGGCGAACCAGATCATCATGACTCAGCGCCAGTCCACGCACTACTGGAAAACGGCCCTGATCAAGATGATCGTAATATTCATCCAGTGTTTTAGCATTCTGGCTGTAAGTGGCGCCTACACGGCCAATTGCAGAAACACCAAGGCTAATCAGGTCGCAGTCCGGCTGGGTGCTGTAACCCTGAAAATTGCGGTGCAGCCGCCCCTGACGCTTGGCAACAGCCAGCGCATCATTAGGCAGGGCAAAGTGATCCATGCCGACATAGGCATAACCGGCACTCAGGAAAGAGGCGATGGCGTTTGAAAGCATGGCAACCTTGGCCTGTGCGCTAGGCAACTCAGTAGCACTGATACGGCGTTGTGGCTTGAAACGCTCAGGCAAGTGAGCGTAGGCGTAAAGGGCAATACGATCCGGGCGTAGCTGCGAAATCTGGTTAAGGGTACGCTCAAACGATTCCTGTGTCTGTTTGGGCAGGCCATAGATCAAATCAACATTGATCGAATCAAAGCCTATGCGACGAGCAGCTTCCACCAGCGCAAACACTTGATCTGCAGGCTGTACACGGTGCACAGCTTTTTGCACTTCTGTGTCGAAATCCTGCACGCCAAAGCTCAGGCGGTTAAAACCCAGGTCAGCCAGATGCTTCAGCCGGTCGGCATTGACGGTACGCGGGTCAACCTCAATCGAATACTCACCGCCGGGCACCAGCAGGAAATTGCGGCGGAGCATGGCCATGAGCTCGGTCAACTCCTCGTCGCTGAAAAAAGTAGGCGATCCACCACCTAAATGCAGCTGGGTAATAGTCTGGCTGACACCTACATGCTGCACGTGCAGATCTATCTCACGACTTAGATAACGCAAGTATTCGGCACTGCGCTCATGGTGCTTGGTCACAATTTTGTTGCAGGCGCAGTAAAAACACAGCGATTCACAAAACGGGATATGCACGTAAAGCGAAAGCGGCATGGCTGTCCCCATGCCGCCAACGCGGCGCTGTTCCAGTGCCTGCTTGTATTCCTGCTCACCAAAGGCTTCCACAAAGCGGTCTGCCGTTGGGTATGAGGTATACCGCGGGCCGGAAACATCAAAGCGTTTCAGTATCTCTGGCGTCAGGTAGGGCGTCGCGGTTGTTTCATTGTGCTGGATATGTGCATTCATTCGGGTATTCCTCGATTTTTGGTGATGATGCGTGAGGTGGTCAAAGTTGTCCTTGATTTAGGTCAAGGCTTATAAATGCATGTTTCACATATCAAGGCACAGGGTAGGTATTTGAAGAATCGAACAAACGCTGTAAGCTAGTCAGCAATTTGTTACACAGAAACACCATGAATCCACAAACCATTAAAGTAGCCTGTTCCAACTGTAATCTGCGCGAGCTTTGTATGCCTGTTGGTTTCGAGCCAGCAGATATGGTCAAACTGGATGAAGTGGTCGCCACCCGCCGCAAGGTAAAACAGGGTAGCAATCTGTTTAGCATCGGCGATTCTTTTACCTCCCTGTATGCAATACGTACTGGTTTCTTCAAGACTTCTGTTTCCAGTGAAGATGGCCGTGAGCAGGTGACAGGTTTTCAGATGGCAGGCGAGATTATTGGCCTCGATGGTATCGTCAATGATCACCATACCTGCGATGCGATTGCACTGGAAGATGCCGAAGTCTGCGTGATGCCGTTTGCTAATGTAGAAGAGCTTTCCCGTGAGTTTCCAGTTTTGCAGCGCCATGTGCACAAGATCATGAGCCGCGAGATCGTCCGTGAAAATGGCGTGATGATGTTGCTGGGCAATATGCGTGCAGAAGAACGTCTGGCCGCTTTCCTGCTTAATCTGGTGCAGCGCCTGCATGCTCGAGGATTTTCCAAATCCGAGCTGGTATTGCGCATGACCCGTGAAGAAATCGGCAGCTATCTCGGCCTCAAGCTGGAAACCGTCAGCCGTACTTTCTCCAAGTTCTGCGATGATGGCATCATCGAGGTCAAACAGCGCTATGTCCGCATCATCGACCCCGATGCGCTGAAAATGATCTTCAATCCGCAAACCTGTTCCTGATTTTGCATGCGGCTAGGCCGCATTTCATACAAGCTGTTTTCTTGGCTTGACCTTCCCATCATGGGAAACTTTAAGCTGTATCATCTCGTTAATTCAGAGTAGATCATGGCAAACGAAACCCAACACATAGACTTGCATATTACCGGCATGAGTTGCGCCTCATGCGTGGCGCGCGTGGAGAAAAAACTATCCAAAGTGGCTGGTGTGCATGGCGCCAGCGTCAATCTCAGCACCGAGCGTGCACGCGTGTTAGTAAGCGCTGACGTTGACCCACAAGCCTTGCGCAATGCGGTTATCGACGCCGGTTATGGCGCCGAGATCATCAGCGATCAGCAGCCCGTGACCGAACCCGCGCACGACCGTGAAAAATGGCACCTGTTACTGGCTATTGCCCTCACCATACCTTTCTGGCTGATGATGGCTCTGGAGTTTGCCGGTCAACATTTCATGCTGGCGGGCGAGGTACAGTTAGTGCTTGCCAGCATTATCCAGCTTTGGCTGGGCGCGCGCTTCTATATAGCCGGTTATAAAGCCGCCAAAAATCTGGCGGGTAATATGGACTTGCTGGTGGCTATTGGCACCAGCGCGGCCTATGGATTATCCATCTACCTCTGGTGGCAGGACGAAGTGCATCTTTACTTCGAGGCATCCAGCACTGTGATTACGTTGGTATTGCTGGGCAAATGGCTGGAAAGCAAAGCCAGACGCCAGACCAGTCAGGCTATCAGTGCCTTGCAGAAATTGCGGCCGGATACTGCCAGCGTATTGGTGGATGGCAAGGAAGTGGAAACCGTCTATCAACTGCTCAAAGTGGGCGATCTGGTGCGAGTGCGCGCCGGTGAGCGTATCGCCAGCGATGGTGTCATCACAGAAGGCCAATGTCACGTGGATGAGTCTTTGCTCACCGGCGAGAGCAAGCAGGCTAGCAAGTCCGTTGGCGATAGCGTGATAGGCGGCAGTATCAATCTTGATGGCTTGATAACAGTGCAGTTAAGCCGTGTCGGTAATGAAACGATGTTGTCGCGCATTATCCAGCTGGTAGAAGACGCGCAGATGAACAAACCGGAAATACAGAAGCTGGTAGATAAAGTTAGCGCCATCTTTGTGCCAGTGGTGTTGGTGGTCGCTCTTGTGACCCTGCTGGGCTGGTTGTCAGTGGGTGCTGACTGGGAGCATGCCATCATCAACACAGTCTCCGTTTTGGTGATTGCCTGCCCCTGTGCATTGGGTCTGGCTACGCCTACCGCGGTCATGGTAGGCACCGGAGTGGCAGCCAAGCATGGCATCCTCATCAAGGATGCCAACGCGCTGGAAACCGCCCACCGTATCAAGACTGTGGCATTCGACAAAACCGGCACCCTCACCGAAGGCAAACCCAAATTGTTGGGTAGCCGTGCCTATGGTGTGGATGAGCAGACATTGCTGGCACTGGCTGCCGCTGCTGAATCCGGCAGTGAGCACCCGCTTGCAAAAGCACTGGCAGAGCAGGCAGAAGCCCAAGGGATAAGCCTGCCGCCAGCAACAGAAGTGCAGGTAGTCGCTGGCAAAGGCCTGCGCGCTACCGTAGGTGAGCGCACGCTCGCTATCGGCAAACTGCGTTGGATGCAGGAGCTGGGCTCAGAGACAACAATGCTGGCGAGTGATGTAGAAGCCTACCCGGGGGCGACCATTTCACTGGTCGCAGACTTATCGTCCACCCCGCCTGTAGTGATAGGTCTGCTGGCATTTGGCGATGCCATCAAGCCTTCTGCCACAGATGCCATCAGCAGCCTGCACGCATTAGCCATCAAAACCGTGCTCATCTCTGGCGATAACACTCAAGCTGCCAGCGCTGTCGCGCAGCAACTGGGTATAGATGAGGTGTATGCAGAGCAAAGCCCGGAAACCAAATCCAGCCTGATCAAGCGATTGAAAAAAGGTGAAGTCACCATTGCCATGGTAGGCGACGGCATCAATGACGCCCCTGCGTTAGCAAGCGCTGACATCGGTTTTGCCATGTCTGGCGGCACCGATGTTGCCATGCACACGGCCGATATCACCCTGATGCGGTCAGACCCTGCACTGGTGGCGGATGCCATTGATATCTCGCAAAAGACCTATAACAAGATCAAGCAAAATCTATTTTGGGCCTTTATCTACAACCTGGTGGGCATACCGCTGGCAGCACTTGGCATGCTCAGCCCGGTAGTAGCTGGCGGGGCGATGGCCTTGAGTTCGGTCAGTGTGGTAACAAACACTTTGCTGTTGCAACGCTGGAAGAAAAAATCACATGGCTGAACGTGCAAACATAGGTAAAGCAGCAAAGCTCTCAGGAGTTAGTGCCAAAATGATTCGACACTACGAATCGGTAGGCTTGCTGCCTGCTGCTTCGCGCACTTTGGCAGGTTACCGGACTTACAGTGAGCAGGAGATTCACATTCTTAGATTCATTCGCCATGCCAGAAATCTGGGATTCCCGATTAAACAGATTGGTGAATTACTGAGTTTGTGGCGCGACCAGTCTCGCCCCAGCAGCAAGGTGAAACAGATTGCACTGGCGCATATTGCCGGGCTGGAGCAAAAAATCACGGAAATGCAGCAAATGAAAGCAGAGCTAATAAGGCTGGCAGATTGTTGCCACGGCAACGAGAGACCAGATTGCCCGATACTGGAAGGGCTAGCCAGTCCAGTATCCAAAGACTGATCAGACTTCAATCAGTTGTGGCTCGTACCCTTCATCCGCAATTGCATCAATGATCTCATCGTCATCCAGCTTTTTGGTGTCGATATCCACCACCTTGCTGTTAAGGTCGATATTGATATGCGCTGCTTTATCCAGATTCTTGATCGCCTCGGTGATCACACTTGCACAATGGCCGCAGGTCATGTCTTTAACTAATAACTTCATAGCGCTCTCCTCTCAATAGGCTTAGCCTGCACGTACAGACAAAGCTGATGAAATAACGGTTGTTGGTATTTGATGACGCCAGTATTAAGCTTACCACTATGACAAGGTCAAGCAACTAGCAAAGGAAAACCAGATGGCCGCAGATAATACCCAAGCGCTGATCAAATCCGTGCAAGCCGCGCTGGCTGGGGATTGGCATGCCGCGCACAATATCGCACAGGATTACAACGACAACACCGCCAATTGGATACACGCCGTGCTACACAAGATAGAACCGGATGAATGGAACAGCCGCTACTGGTATAGAAGAACGGATAAAGAATATGAGGATTACGCAGATGCCACCGAGGAATTCAAAGCAATATTGACCGAGTTACAAAAGCAGCCCGAATAGGGCGTACCCGCCTGTGTTACGCCGTATGAAGTTGATGATTACCTAGATTGCCGCGTTGCCTACTGGCAATCACAATCTAACACTACCCCACCGTAAGCCGCGCCCTTATTGGCTTGCTATAAATAATTTAATGGCACCGGCCTGAGAGGCGCATGGATATTGGCTCTCAGGGCATAGTTAACGCTGCCCTTACTCCTTGATTGCCCTTAACTCTGGCAACACCGCTTCTAGTGCTTGGTTGATGCGCTTATCCGGATAGCGGCGGAATTC
>CAYXMC010000013.1:0-15572 GCA_964466095.1 uncultured Methylophilaceae bacterium
GAAGTAAACAGCACGACTGCTGGGGCATCCGGGTCATGGGATTGGTTGACACAATCCGGCAGCCAGCGCGCATAAGCCATTAGCCCTAGCTTATCCATCAAGCCGAACTGTGGGCGCAGGTCTTCCAGATAGACCACATTCAGGTTTTGCAGTGATGCAATCACTTCTTGCAGTTTGGCGGCTTCAATGAACTTGCGTGAACTGATAATCGTTTTGACGTTGGCTGCGATACAGGCATTCTGCATACCTGCAGTTCCTGCTGTGTAGTTGAGCATGGCGGGTACGCGATTGAATGCACTCATGCCAAACAACAGGCACAGGCTGTTGGTGACATTTGGCATCAACACCCCGACTGTTTCATGTGCTGCGCTGACCTTGCAGGCGATACGTCCCAGTGCCAGCGATTTTTTCAGCAAGTCACCATAACTTTCCTCTACCTGACTCATGTCCTCTACCAGTCGAGTGCTGCGCCCATGGATATCAATCGCATCGAGGAAAGCGCTGAACAAGGTTTGTACCGAGTGAGACTTGAATAGCATCTCTTGCATGACGCGGCGCATGGCTTCACCAGAGAGGCGGCGACGCGCCTTGGCAGTGGGCGCAGCCGGCATGGGGATATTGGTGGTAGGCAAGATGGTTAACGTAACCTTGGGGAATATCTTTTTTGGGTAATCGCCAGACAAGCGGCTGAAATAGCTACGTGCTGCACCATCCAAGCGTACTGGCAGGATAGTTGCGCTGGTCTTGGCGGCAACAAAGCCAGGGCCGTCATAAACTTTCATCAGGCTACCTGTCAGTGTGATGCGGCCTTCGGGAAAGATCACCACGTTTTCGCCAGACTCAAGTAATTTGATGACCTTCTTCATGGCGAGTGGGCTGGTGGGGTCAACGGCTAGGTAGGGTGTTAGTTTCAATATCTGACGGAAAAACCAGCTATTAAGTACGGTAGTGTGCACGACAAATGTGGCGCGTATGGGCAGGAATAGCCCCAGCAATAGTCCATCCAGAAACGATTCGTGGTTGGCAATTACAAGTATCTTGCCATGGTCAGGTATGTTTTCATGGCCTTTGATTTTGATACGGAAAAACAGACGGCTGAAGGCTTTGAGTATGCTTGCAATCATGAGGGCTCCCTTGTTTTTGTTGTTCAGATTTCTTCTTTGATATAACGCAAAACGTTGCTGATGCCTGATGTGATAACTTGTTTATCTATCCAGAAGTAGACTTCCTTGCCAACTTTCTCGCTGGCAAGTGCACCACTCTCGCGCAACACCTTTAGATGGTGTGTCACGGCTGTGCGACTGAGTGTGGAGGCTTCTACAATTTGCAGGATGTTCATGCGCTCGCCCGGTTCGAATGCAAGAAGTATGCGTTGTCGGTGTTCATCGCCAAGCGCGATAAAAAGCTTGGAGATGTTTTGCCATTCTTCCGGGATTTGTTGGATGGTTTTCATAACTAAATAATTAGTTATTTAGTTTTATGTGTCAACTTATTTTTTGTGATTGTCCGCTAATTCGTTATGATGCATGTCTTTCAAATTCAAGGCATTTCAGCATGTCGTCGTTAAGACATACCCTGCAACCCCGTTCTGCGCTTTATGTGGCGATGGAGCATTCCGGCTTCAGTTTTGTGCCCAGCGCAACGGTGCAGGCGTGGTTATTGGCACAGGCAGAGCAGGCCTTGTCTGATTGGGCAGCATTTGCCGATAGCTGGAATGATATGCCGCTGGATACCTACATGGCCGATGGCGGGCGCTACCGTCGCCGTCGTTATGCCACGCTGAGTGCAGCGGCCGGAGATGGGCCTGTCATTCTGGAACCCCACCAGCCGCATTACCAAAGTCTGGATTACAACAATTTGAATGGTGGTGTGGCGCGTGAATTTGAGCCAATACGTGATGAAATCGTCAATGGCAATACCATGCAAAGCGTGTTCAGACTCTGCCAGCAGATATTCGGCCATATGCTGCCGGGTGTGAACTGGCACATCGAGTGCCATCAGTTTCGAATTGAGGCCAATCTGGCTGAGCATGGCAAGCCAACTCCAGAGGGGGTACACAGGGATGGTGTGGACTTCGTGTTCGTCATGATGGTGAAGCGCGAGAATATTTCCAGTGGTACCACCACAATGCATGATCTGGAACAAAAAGGCATGCTGGACAGTTTTACCCTGACGCAGCCGTTAGATTGCGCTATCGTCAACGATAAGCGTTGCATGCATGGCGTGACCCCAATAGAACCGATAGATCCGAGCAAACCTGCATACCGTGACGTACTGGTTGTTACGTTCAGAAACAAAAATCGTTAAGAGGGGATTGTCATGCATACCCCTGTCAATTCGGTTAATCCGTTAAAGAATCTGCGTTTTTTTAAACTGCTTTCCTATCGTGTGTGTATGGTGCTTTCCTACCAGATCATGGCAGTGGTGGTGGGCTGGCATATCTACGAGATCACGCGGGATCCACTTGCACTGGGCCTGGTGGGTCTTGCCGAATTACTGCCGTATTTCAGTGTAGCCTTGTTTGCCGGTTATGCGGTCGATCATTACTCGCGTCGCCTTTTTGGCGTGTTCTCCAGTCTGATGCTGGCCGCTAATGCCATGATGTTGGCCGCAGTTTCCAGCGGTATCCTGCAAGGCGACCAATCGCTGTGGATTTATCTTTCCATTGCTTTTGTGGGGCTGGCGCGAGCCTTTATTGCACCAACCTATAGCTCCATATTCGCAGTGATATTGCCTAGAGAGCAGTATGCGAGAGCGGCTGGCATAGGTAGCACGGTTTTTCAAACTGGCTTGGTGGCGGGGCCGGCCCTTGGTGGATTGCTGGTCGGTTGGACTAGCATTACCGTGGCATACTGCGTGGCAACTATTTTTGCGTTTGCTGCTGCCACCATACTACTAAGCCTGAAAGTCGATAGCACACCTGCTGCAGAAGAGACGCCGATATTTCGGAGTATTGCAGAGGGCGTCCGCTTTGTTTTCAATCACCAAGTGGTGTTGGGCGCGCAGGCGCTGGATATGTTTGCTGTGCTGTTTGGTGGAGCGGTGGCGATGTTACCTGTGTTCATCCATGATGTTTACCACTATGGTGCCGAGGGTCTGGGTATCCTGCGCGCTGCTCCTGCTGCCGGGGCCATAGTGACCGGCCTGATGCTGGCACGCTACCCGATTTGTCAACATGCCGGGCGCTGGTTGCTGGCGGCGGTTGCGGGCTTTGGCCTTTGCATGATCGCCTTTGCTATCACGACACATTTCTGGCTGGCCGCATTACTGCTAATGTGTTCTGGCGTGTGTGACGGCATGTCAGTCGTATTGCGCACTACGATTATGCAGTTGATGACGCCAGACGCCATGCGTGGCCGGGTCGCATCCATCAACGGCCTTTTTATTGGCTCGTCCAATGAATTGGGCGCATTTGAATCCGGCTTGGCTGCACGCATTATGGGCTTGGTGCCATCTGTGATTTTTGGTGGCGTGATGACGCTAAGCGTAGTGGCTGCGACTGCCAGACTGGCACCAAAACTGGTGCAGCTGGATCTGAAAAAATACCACTAAACCTTAGCGCTGCTGTTTGCTGATATTGCCATTATCCGCCAGCAGGATACTCGTGGCTAAGCCATGGAATATGCCATGTTCAACCACGCCGGGTGTGCTGTTTAGTAAGGCATTTAGTTCATTGCTGGAGATGGCGGTATCAAATGTCATATCCAGTACCAGACTGCCATGAGAGGTCATCGCCAGACCATCCTTGCTGGCATTGGCTCGCAAATTTCCCACAGCACCTAGCTGTTCAAGACTATGTTTCACTAACTGCCAGGCGAAAGGTGCTACTTCAATCGGGATAGGAAATTTTTCTCCGATGCGGCTGACCTTTTTGCTGGGGTCTATGAGCACGATAAATTCGCTGCTGGCTTTGGCTAGCAATTTCTCTCTCACCAGATCGGAGCCTCGGCCTTTGAGTAATGTCATGTCTGGTGTAACTTCATCTGCTCCATCCACATATAGGTCAAGCTGTGAAATATGTTCCAGTGCTACGATGGGGAGGCCTAGGGATTGAGCTTTAATCGTGCTGACAGTAGAGCTGGCGACTGTAGTTACTTGCAAGCCTTCTTCATGACGCCTTCTGGCCAACTCTTCAATGAAAAAGTTGGCGGTAGAACCTGTACCTAGGCCAACCAGCATGCCGTTATTCACCAGTTTGGCTGCTTCGATCGCAACCAGTTGCTTGTCATTCATGATGTTTCTCCTCTGTATTGGGACAGATTGATGTACTTGAGTTGCATTATTTAAGCATGGAAATAGGGTTTAAATGGGGAGCTTATTCGGCATTTGAAGCCTGACTGCAGGTATTAATGTACAGATTCCGGAATTCTTTACGTTAACTTCATATCAGCATTTAAATTAACTAATAAAACAAATCATCATGGAACAGTTATCACCTATTGAAATTGCGCGGCAGACCTTGCTGCAACTGGCAGCACGCAAAATCCCGCCAACCCCAGATAACTATCGTATGGTGTTCGATGAAATCAGCGGTACTCAGTCAGCTGATGCTGCAAGTGAGATCAATAAATCCATCAAAAAAGTCCTGCTTGAGGCGGGCAAATTCCAGCCCAAATATATCGCCAGCGCACAAGCAATCAGTGCTGCGATTGAGAAGTCAGAATGGGGAAAGCTGGAAGACAGCCTGCAGAAAATCATAGGCAATCCGAGCAAGGAAGGTGGCCCGCCCAATTGGGCAGCGATTATCCGCAATTTGCTCAAGCAACTGGAAATCAGCCATAAAGGCGTTACACTGAGCCGCAAGAAGGAAGGCCTTTCCCGCGTATTCAGCAATTTTGAGAATGACGAAGCTCAGCTGGCGCAAAAGATTCAAGCGCTGGTGAATTCGTGGGGTGTGGGTACTCAGGCAGAAACCCCAGAATTACCGGAAGTGATACCAGCTGCTACAGGTGCCGTAAATGCAATGGTCAGCGTTGAAGCGGAGGCGCCGCAGCAAGAAGTGATACAGGCGCCACAATTGCTGATTCGGCATTTCCGCGAAATGTTGTTAAAGACCTTTGAGCTGGTGCTGATCCCGCAACTTGAAGTCAATCCAGAAGCTGCAAGCAAGGCCAGAACACTGGTACAGAAACTCGCTTTGGCGAGTAGTGAAGATGAAGTATCCAAACAAAGTCCCGCACTCAAGAGCACGTTGATAACCCTTGAAATTCAGCGTGATAACCAGCAAAAGATTATGGAAGCCTTGATGAATCTTCTAAGGCTGACCATAGAAAGCATGAGTGAGCTGGTGGTGGATGACAAATGGCTGCATGGACAGACCGCCATCATTAGCGACATCATTTCAAAGCCGGTCAATATCAGCACCTTGTACGATGCCGAGAGCAGCCTCAAGGATTTCATCTACAAGCAGCACAATATCAAGCCGGCACTGATGGAGGCCAAGGATACGCTGAAGCAGATGGCGACTACCTTTGTCCTGCGCCTTGCCGAGGTCAGCGAGAGTACCACGGACTATCAAGCCAAGATCGAGCAATACCAGGAACAGATTGCATCGACTGAAGACATTATTGAGCTCAACAGTTTGTTGAAGAGTGTGCTGGAGGACACTCGCGCCATGGGGCTGAGTGTACAGCGTACTCGCGATATGCTGGAAGAGAACCAGAAGCGAGCCGCTGAGGCCGAGGCAACTGTGGCCAAGCTGACCGCAGAGCTAGATTACATCAGTGCCGTGGCACACGAGGATTACCTGACCGGTGCCCTAAACCGTCGTGGCATGGATGAAGCACTGGAGCGTGAATTTAGCCGGGCAGATCGGCATCAGGCACCGATCTCGCTGGCGATGATGGATATTGACCATTTCAAGAAACTGAATGATACGCACGGTCATGCGACAGGTGACACGGCATTGCAGCATCTAGCTAAAATTGTTCGCTCGGTACTGCGTACGACTGATGTGATTGCACGTTTTGGTGGCGAGGAATTCCTGATTATCCTGCCGGGAACCTCACTTGAAGATGGGATATTGATCATGACGCGCACCCAGCGTGAATTGACCAAGAATTATTTCCTGCATAACAACGAGCGACTGCTGATTACATTCAGCGCAGGGGTAGCTGAGCGCCGCCCCGGGGAAGATATGCAGAGCCTGATAGAACGGGCAGATGGGGCTTTATATACGGCGAAAAATAGCGGCAGAAACCGTGTGATAGGCGCTGATTAAAGGCTTGCCAGCGCTTTAATACTCGCTGCTTCTGCCAGTGGAATAGCCTGGCTCCACATCATTTTGCCATTCACCGCAATCCGAACAGCGATGGTCGTGCATGGTCTGGCTTAACACCAGTTGATAACTGCCACAGTACCTGCAAGCCAGTGATTTTGGGGCTGATTTGTGTGTTGCTTCGTGATGCTCAGTCGCTACCTTACTACTACCTAATCCATACTTGTTATCCATGGTCGGCTCCATAGTGAATCATGCGTACTGACGAGAAAATTACGCCGATTTCCCGCTAGCGGCAAGTGAATTTTTGCGGAGCTAGCTCACAGCATTTGCTGATACAAAAGGGTTAAAATAACTACTTCATTGATTGATGACGGTTGTACAAATTGGCGAATTGCGATTTATGTAATACCCCGGGTGGCAGCCTGATCTGGCAAGATGGATTTTGTCGGGTTGTGCTGGTAGATGATCATGACTATCCAGGATTTTGCCGGGTTATCCTGAACCAACACGTAAAGGAAATGACAGACCTCAAAATTGAGGAGCGCGAGCGTTTGATGGCCGTGGTGTTTGAAGTGGAAGATGCGGTGCGCGATGTCATGCAGCCAGACAAGGTGAATCTCGCGAGTCTGGGCAACAAGACGCCGCATATGCACTGGCACGTGATTCCGCGGTTCAAGCGCGACAGGACTTTCCCTGATGCGATCTGGGCGCCTAGTCAGCGTGAATCATTGGCGCATCCGATTGACGCGGTTACAGCACAACGATTGAAGGCAGCTATCCAGCGCAAGCTGGGCTAAAGCAACAAACGGGAGACAACCTGACCATGTTTCAGGTGGGATTCGATGATCTCGTCGATATCTTCATTGTCCACAAAGCGATACCACACAGCTTCAGGGTAGATCACCATCATCGGCCCTTCCGAGCAACGATCAAAGCAGCCAGCACGATTGATACGTACCTTGCCTTTGCCATTCAAGTTGAGTTTTTTAATTTTGGATTTCATGTAGTCAAATGCTGACTCTGCGCCATAATCAGTGCAGCACGCGGCGCCATCTTCACGCTTGTTCAGGCAAAAAAATACATGGTGTTCGTAATAATTCATGGAGTGCTCTAGTTACTCGGTTGCCAAACTATCTTGTTTGGTAAATGTCCATGTGCGGGTGATACTGAGGATATCAGTATCCTTGCGCACATCCTCGGGAAACGCCGCATAGGGTGCCGCTAGTTCAACAATCCGCTTGGCTGCTTCGTCCAGCACCTTGAAGCCCGAGCTCTGGTTGATTTCCACGTTTTCAATCGAACCATCAGCGCGAATGGAAACTGTCATCCGCAGTGCACCATATATTTTCTGGTCTTTGGCGGCTTCCGGGTAATTCAGGTTACCCACTTTTTCCACTTTTTGGCGCCATGATTCCACATAGGTGGCAAAACGGTATTCTTGGGTGCGGGCGCCTATGAATTTACGTTTGGGGCGCTTCTGATAATCATCTTGTTGTTTGGCAATTTGTGCTTCTAGCCTAGCCATTTCCATGCTGCTTTCCAACAGGTCAGCAGTATTCAGGGATTTCTTGACTGAGGTTTCCTGTTGCCCTTTCTCGGCTTGTGGTGCGGCAGCCTGTTGTGTAGGCTGGCTTTCTACCTTCTTTGCAGCTTTAAGCTGAGTCATCAGTTCTTGTGCCTGCCGTTCCAGTTCGGCCACTTTCTGCTCGCGACGCTCGGCTTCTGCCTGCATTTGTGCAGTTTTTGCAGCCTGCTTGGATTCGGTTGGGCTGACGCTGACTTCGGTGACTTTTTGTTTGGGGGCCGGTAGCGCAGATTTCATCTGCCGTTTTTCATCGGTGTTGCCGCCGCGGTCAAGATTGGATTGTGCAAGCGCATCGGCCTTGGTTGGCGCGGTCGAGGTTTTTGCATTGACCAGTACTACATCCAGTGGCGGCATGCGATCCAGCATTTTCTTGAGGTCTGGCGGTTCAAAATTGAGCGCGACAATCAGGACAATATGAACCAATGCAGAGACGGCAATCGCAATGCCGAAGGGATCCATCGTTTTCAGGATGGATAGGTTCAAGCCGCCAGCCTTTCCAGAATTTTCTGATGAATACCACCGAAACCGCCATTACTCATGACCAGCACTTGGTCACCTGGCCCGGCCTCGGCCACAACCGCGCTAACCAGTACATCCAGATTATCGGAGATCACGGATTTTTGCTGGATGGGGCTGAGTGCAGCTGCGGCGTCCCAGCCCAGATTGGCGGAATAACAGAAGACTTTGTCAGCTTCTATCAGGCTGGATGGTAGGGCATCTTTCATCACGCCGAGCTTCATTGTATTGGAACGTGGTTCCAGCACCGCAAGAATCCGAGCTTTGCCCACTTTGGCACGTAGTCCGGCAACTGTCGTTTCAATCGCCGTTGGGTGGTGTGCAAAATCGTCATATATTGTGATGTTGCGAACCACGCCGCGCACCTCCATACGGCGCTTCACATTCTGGAATACAGACAGTGCCGCAATCCCCACATCTACAGGTACGCCAACATGGCGGGCAGCGGCTAATGCGGCCAGTGCGTTGTGGCGATTGTGTTCACCCAGCAATTCCCATTGCAGGCGGCCTTGCAGTTGGCCGTTGAGCCGTATGGAGCAACTGCCATCGGCATCCACATCTGTTGCCTGCCAATCATCTTCGCCGCCGAACATTTCTACAGGTGTCCAGCAGCCGCGCTGGATGACACGTTTCAGGCTGGCTTCCTTGCCATTGGCGACCACTAGGCCGTTTTGCGGTACGGTACGCACTAAATGGTGGAATTGGGTTTCAATCGCTTGCAGGTCTGCAAAGATATCTGCGTGGTCGAATTCCAGATTGTTCAGAATGGCTGTGCGTGGATGGTAATGCACGAATTTTGAGCGTTTATCGAAAAAAGCAGTGTCGTATTCATCTGCTTCAATGACGAAAAACGGTGAAGTGCTTTTCTGGTCTTGCTGTGGCTTGCCGGGCAAGCGGGCGGAGATGCCGAAATTCTGTGGTACGCCGCCAATCAGGAAGCCAGGCGCTAGACCTGCATATTCCAGTATCCATGCCAGCATGGAGGATGTGGTGGTCTTGCCATGAGTGCCTGCCACAGCCAGCACCCATTTGCCTTGCAGTACATTCTCCGCCAGCCATTGCGGGCCTGAGATATAAGGTAGACCTTGATTAAGTATCTCTTCCATCAACGGGTTGCCGCGGGTCACGACATTGCCGATCACGTAGACATCTGCTTGTAGCTTGGTCTGTTCTGGCGAGAAGCCCTCAATCAACTCTATACCTTGCGCTTCCAGCTGGGTGCTCATAGGTGGATAAACATTGGCATCGCAGCCTGTGACCTTGTGACCTGCCGCTTTTGCCAGCACAGCGATACCGCCCATGAATGTGCCGCAGATGCCAAGAATGTGTATGTGCATAAAACCTGATTGATTGAGTTTGAATTATTGTAGCAAACCGTTTTTAAGTCGGGTTTGATTAAGCAAGATTCGGTGCAAGCCAGCGCTCCAGATATTCCTTTTCCAAACCACGGCGCTTAGCCATATCTTCCAGCTGGTCTGTACCTATCTTGTCGACGCTGAAGTATTTCGCAGCCGGATGTGCCAGATAAAAGCCGGACACAGCGGCTGCAGGGTTCATGGCAAAGGAATCAGTCAGCGACATCCCAATCTCGTCACACTGCAGCACTTTGAACATATCTGCCTTGACTGTATGGTCGGGACAAGCCGGGTAGCCAGGTGCAGGCCGTATGCCGCGGTACTGTTCCTTGATCAAAGCTTCATTGTCCAGATGCTCTTCCGTGGCGTACCCCCACAAATCAGTGCGTACACGTTCATGCAGATATTCGGCAAAGGCTTCAGCCAGACGGTCCGCCAGTGATTTCAGCATGATGGCGCTGTAGTCATCATGCTCAGCTTCAAAACGCTGCTCATATTTTTCTATGCCCAAACCACCAGTGACAGCGAAGAGGCCGATGTAGTCATCTGTTCCCTTGGGGGCGATAAAATCTGCCATACACTGGTTGGGCCGTGCCACACCGTCGATCACTGGTTTTTGCGACTGTTGGCGCATGCCATACCAAGTCAAGGCAACCTCGTTACGACTTTCATCAGTATAGATTTCAATGTCGTCATCGTTCACGCTGTTGGCAGGCAATAGGGCGATTACACCATTGGCTGTCAGCCAGCGGCCCTCGATGATTTTCTTCAGCATCACCTGTGCCTCATTAAATACCTTGGTTGCGGCCTCACCAACGACCTCATCCTGCAGAATGGCAGGGTAAAAGCCTGCGAGGTCCCAAGTCTGGAAGAAAGGTCCCCAGTCTATATATTGTGCAATGGTGGCAAGATCAATGTTTTTGAAGACCCGGCGGCCGATGAACTTGGGACGTACTGGTGCAGCCGCACCATTGAATTCCAGTTTGGCCTTGTTGGCGCGAGCCTCTGCCAGCGTCAGCATGGGGGTGCCCTTTTTATTGGCATGCTGGTTGCGGGCACGTTCGTAGTCGGCGTTGATCTCAGCGATGTAGGATTCTTTTTGCTCTGGTGTCAGCAGCGATTGCATCACGGAAACGGAGCGCGAAGCATCAGGCACATAGATAACCGGCCCATCATAATTTGGGGCGATTTTCACCGCGGTATGTGCGCGTGAAGTCGTGGCACCACCAATCAGCAAAGGAATCTTCATCATGCGGAAATGGGGATCGCGCTGCATTTCCTTGGCGACATAGGCCATTTCTTCCAGCGATGGCGTAATCAGGCCCGAAAGACCAATGATGTCGGCATTTTCGACCTTGGCCGTGGCTAGAATTTCGGAACAGGGCACCATTACACCCATATTCACAACCTCAAAATTATTGCATTGCAAAACCACGGATACGATATTTTTGCCGATGTCGTGCACGTCGCCTTTGACCGTGGCAATGACCACCTTGCCTTTGGCCTTGGCCTTGATGCCGGTACGGCGTTCCTCCTCGGCTTTTTCTTCCTCGATGAAGGGGATCAGGTGCGCGACGGCAGATTTCATGACACGCGCTGATTTAACGACTTGTGGCAGGAACATCTTGCCCTGTCCAAATAAGTCGCCGACGACATTCATACCGTCCATCAACGGGCCCTCAATGACATTGATCGGCCGTCCCCCAGCTTGCGCCATGATTTTCTGCCGTGCTTCCTCGGTGTCTTCCACGATGAACTCGGTGATACCGTGCACCATGGCGTATTCCAAGCGTTTTTCAACACTGACCGGATTTTCTGGTGTGCCGCGCCACTCCAGAGTCGCAGTTTCTTTTTTGCCGCCAGCAGTGAGGGTAGCGGCAAATTCAATCATGCGCTCGGTGGCATCTTCACGGCGATTGAGTACAACATCCTCTACCCGTTCTTTCAGTTCAGCTGGCAGATCGTCATATACTCCTATCATGCCTGCGTTGACGATCCCCATGGTCATGCCAGCCTTGATGGCGTGGTAGAGAAACACGGTATGGATAGCCTCCCGTGCTGGCTCATTGCCACGGAAGCTGAAACTGACGTTGGAAACGCCACCGGAAATTTTGGCGTAAGGCAGATTTTCCTTGATCCAGCGTGTAGCGTTAATGAAATCTACAGCGTAGTTGTTATGTTCCTCGATACCTGTTGCTACGGCAAAGATGTTGGGGTCGAAGATAATGTCTTCTGGTGGGAAGTCGAGTTCACTCACCAGCAGGTCATATGCACGCTTGCAAATCTCAATTTTACGTTCGAAGGTGTCAGCCTGACCTTTTTCGTCAAATGCCATGACGATAACCGCTGCGCCATAACGACGGCACAGCTTGGCTTGGCGCAGGAATTCTTCCTCGCCCTCTTTCATGGAAATGGAGTTGACGATAGCCTTACCCTGAACGCATTTGAGGCCAGCCTCAATCACCGACCATTTAGATGAGTCGATCATGATGGGCACACGGGCGATGTCAGGCTCGGATGCGATTAGATTGAGGAATTTGGTCATGGCCGCCACAGCGTCCAACATGCCTTCATCCATATTGATATCGATGATTTGCGCACCATTTTCGACTTGTTGTCTGGCAACGCTCAGGGCATCTTCGTACTGCTCGTTAATGATCATGCGGGCAAATGCTTTGGAGCCGGTCACATTTGTGCGCTCACCCACGTTTACATACAGCGAATCATCACTAATCGTGAATGGTTCAAGCCCCGCAAGGCGGGTATCGCGAGGGATCTGCGGTATTTTGCGTGGTGGAATCGATTGTACGACTTCAGCAATTGCCTTGATGTGTGGTGGTGTCGTACCGCAGCAGCCGCCGGCAACATTCACAAAGCCGCTTTCAGCAAACTCCTTGAGTAGTGCAGAGGTATCTTTGGGTTCCTCGTCAAAACCGGTATCAGACATCGGATTGGGCAGGCCTGCATTCGGGTAGATACAGACAAAGGTATCGGCGATTTTCGACAACTCTTCCGCGTATGGCCTCATCAGCGCTGCGCCTAGTGCACAGTTAAGACCTATGGTCAGAGGCTTGGCGTGGCGTACCGAATTCCAGAATGCAGCTACAGTCTGGCCGGAAAGTATGCGACCTGAGGCATCAGTGACCGTGCCGGAAATCATGATGGGTAGGCGTTTGCCACTTTGCTCAAAGAAGGAGTCGATTGCAAATAGTGCGGCCTTGCAGTTAAGCGTATCAAAAATGGTTTCAACAAGCAGAATATCTGCTCCGCCTTCTACCAGAGCGATAGTTTGCTCCAGATAGGCTGTTACCAGTTGATCGAAAGTTACGTTGCGGGCTGCCGGGTCATTCACATCTGGAGAGATGGATGCTGTCTTCGGTGTTGGCCCCAAGGCGCCAGCCACAAATCTTGGCTTGTCAGGTGTAGAGTATTTGTCGCAAGCAGCACGAGCCAGCTTGGCGGATTGCACGTTCATTTCGTATACCAGATGCGCCATCTGGTAATCATCCTGAGCCACGCTGGTAGCGCCAAAAGTATTGGTTTCAATAATGTCAGCACCGGCAGCCAGGTACTGCTCGTGGATTTCCTGTATCACATGCGGTTGAGTCAAGCTCAGCAGCTCATTGTTGCCTTTGACAAACAACTCCCGTTTTTCAGCTTCACCTGCGGCTTCATGCGGTAGGCCACAATCACAGCCATTCCCCTTGGGGCAGAAGCTGCCTTTGAAGTCTGCAAAGCGACCATTGGGCCCGCCACGGTAGTCTTCTTCAGTCAGCTTGTAGCGCTGGATCATGGTGCCCATGGCGCCATCCAGAATCATGATGCGACGCGACATGATTTCGCGTAGCTGGATTTCGGTGGCGGAGATGGTGCTATCTTTCATGCGTGGCTTTCAAAAATCAGAATTTCAGAATCCGGGTGGCGGAATAATCTGCGAATTGGCTTGGTGAGAAAAGTGCATCATTATAAATCAGCCAGCGCCAACTAACATCATGCAATCAAGAGCATAGAATGCGCGGGCGGTTCTACGCCAGATTGGCGCCTAGCAAATCACCTATCCAGTAGGTCAGGAGGCCTGCCGTTCCGCCTATCAATAGCATGCGTAAACCGCCCTTGATAGCATTGCGGCCTGTAAACAGTGAGAGCATTGCGCCTATGCTGAACAGGGCGATGGCAGTTAGACTGATTGCATATTGCAGGGTATGTGTGTGGATTTGCAGCAGGTAAGGCAGCAGTGGTATCAGGCCACCTGCGGCAAATGCCAGAAAAGAAGAAACCGCTGCCACCCACGGTGAACCAAGGTCGTCAGGATTCAGCCCCAGTTCCTCACGTGCCAAGGTATTAAGCCCCAGTTCTGGATTGGAAACCATGCGCTGTGCCAGTTTTTTTGCCTCAGCTTCTTCCATGCCCCGTGCCATATAGATTAAAGTCAGTTCCCCAGCTTCTTCTTGCGGGTATTTTGCCAACTCGGCACGTTCCAGACCAATCTGGTATTCAAACATCTCGCGTTGAGAGCGCATGGAGATATATTCTCCTGCGGCCATGGAAAAAGCACCGGCCAGCAAGCCCGCCAGCCCGGTCATCAGTATCAGGCTGTTGCTTGAAGCGGCTCCGGCAATCCCCATCACCAGACAGGCAATCGATACCAACCCGTCATTGACGCCAAACACAGCGGCTCTTAGGCCGCCGCTATTGCCGACACCTTTATGGCTGGCACCAACCTCATCTATGGATTGTGGCAAAGGATGGTGGTCGGAAAAATGGCGGCTGTTATAGATTGATAAGCCACGAATCTTGATTGCTGCCAGAATTGGTTTGATGTTGCCCGGGCCTAGCGTGCGAATCAGCCAGCTGACTATTCTGGTGCGGCTGTCTGGAAGGTATGCCTTGGGCAGCATTTGTTCTGCTTGGCTGATTTCATTGGCCCACAAATCGGCCTGATGCTCGGCCTCTTCCTGCAGGCGCAGGAAAAGGGCGCGTCGTTCAGGTATGTTCTCAGCTAACGCAATCTGTTTGTAAAGGTAGGCTGATCGTTTTTCTTCCAGCCAGGCTGAGTAAGCGTGCGGGCTCATTTATATCTCGTTACGGCGATATTGCACCGCTTCAGCGATATGAGCAGATTTAATGTTGGTATCGCCAGCAAGATCCGCAATTGATCGGGCAACTTTGAGTATGCGGTGATAGGCTCTTGCAGACAGGTTGAGTTTGCTGATCGCTTGTTTTAATAAGCTCAGGCCTGCTTCATCAGCTTGGCAATAGGTGTCTATTTCCTTGCTGCCTAGTTGTGCATTGGCTTTGCCCTGCCGTGCTATTTGGACATCTCTGGCTTTTTCAACGCGCTGGCGTATTGTTTCGCTACTCTCCCCTTGTGCAGCCTTGGTAAGCTCATCTTCCTTAAGTGCGGGGACCTCAATATGCAGGTCTATTCTGTCGAGCAAGGGGCCGGAGATGCGTGCCTTGTAACGCGCAACCTGATCTGGTGTACAGCGGCATTTGTTATTGTGATGGCCAAGATAGCCACACGGACATGGGTTCATGGCGGCAATCAGCTGAAAACTGGCCGGGAAATCTGCTTGTCGAGCTGCTCTTGAGATAGTGATGTGTCCGGACTCCAGAGGTTCTCTCAATACTTCTAGCACTTTTCTATCGAATTCTGGCAATTCATCAAGGAAAAGTACGCCATGGTGAGCCAGAGAAATCTCCCCGGGACGGGGAATACCACCACCGCCAACTAATGCCACGCCTGATGCAGTGTGATGGGGTGAGCGAAATGGTCTATGACGCCAATATTCGGTGCGATATGCACCATTTAGTGATTGAATCGCAGCGGATTCCAACGCTTCCTTTTCAGACATGGCTGGCAATATTCCGGGGAAGCGACTTGCCAGCATAGATT
>CAYXMC010000014.1:0-9467 GCA_964466095.1 uncultured Methylophilaceae bacterium
CCCGGATTATCTCCACAGCCACGCTGCGCATGCTCATACCGTGGCAGCGCATCACAGCAATCACCCGCAGCAATAATTTATTTCTTCTGGCAATGTTTGCAGAAGAATGTGGAACGTTGCCCGAGCCTTAACATTTGTATGGGCGACCCACAACGTTTGCATGGCTCCCCCGTGCGGCCATAAACAAAATATTCCTGCTGGAAGTAGCCGGGATTGCCATCCGCGCCAAAGAAATCACGCAGACTGCTGCCACCAGCTTTCAGTGCATCTTGCAGGGTAGCTTGAATCTCGGCCACCAAAGCAAGACACTGTGCTTTACTTAAGCGGTTGGCAGGTTTCTCCGGGTGTATGCCAGCACGGAATAGGGATTCACTAGCGTAGATATTACCGACACCGACAACCAGATGGCTGTCCATGATGGTGGTTTTGATTGCTGCTGTGCGCGTACGCATGTTGCGGTATAGATAATCCCCGCTAAAAGCTGCGTCCAATGGCTCTGGCCCCAACACTTTTATCAATACGTGATGTTCAGGTTCATTTCCTGCCCACAACACTGCACCAAAACGCCGCGGGTCCCTTAGCCGCAATACATGCCCGTCAGCGAAATGCAGGTCAAAATGGTCATGCTTGGCTGCTGGCTCATCACGTTCCAGCAAGCAGATGCGACCGGACATTCCAAGATGCAGGATTAAGGTACCGCTGGCAAAGCGGGCAAGAATATATTTGCCGCGACGGGCAAGATCAAGCAGAGGTTGATTGGCAAGAGTTTCGCCCAGATGCGTTGGGATGGGCCAGCGCAAGGAAGGATTGCGGATGACTACATGACTGACCGTTTGGTTGAGAAGGGGCAGCAAGCCTCGCCGCGTCGTCTCAACCTCTGGTAATTCGGGCATATAAAGCCAAAGTTTACTTGTTCAAGCCAACCGGCGGGTTCAACAAGACAAAACCAATATCTGGAGCCACATGATAAATCATGCCCTCATCTGGTCTGGCCAGCAGCAATTCTGGAGACTCTTGAATCTTGTCAAAATGAATCTTTTTACCATCCTGAAGCTTGACCTCAAATGAAGGATAAGTAGCCCTGCGGTTAGGCGTGTAAGGTTCAACAGATTTTGCACTCATGTGCGTCCAATAACTGTCGAACCACTCGTTCATCTCATTCTGACCAGGTTTGGCATTGGGTACAGAAACTTTCCAAGTACCATCAACCAATTCAACACTGAGTTTTGCCCCTTCCCACTGCTCAAGATGAGAAAAATCGAAGCCGGCAACCTTTTCCTTCGGCCCCAGCGGACTTTTATCTATCATTTCAGTGATCTGGACCGTTGCGGATTCAGCGTAGCTACTGGAGATTAAGTAAACACTCTCCTTGTAGGCTACATACTGCTCCGAACTGATGGGATTAAATGTCCCAAAAAGGAACTCCTCATTATCCATCTTTAATTTCAAACGTGGATTATCCAGACCAAAACGCGCAAGGTCTTCGGCAGGAAACTTCTCAGTAGTGCTGGCACCGACGATAGATAAAATGCGCTGGACACTCATTTGGTCTGCACGGGCAGAAAATGGTTTTGCAATTCGCCAGTAACCATCAACCTTTTCGTAAACCACTGGCGCCTTAGCCGGCTCTTCTACACTCAGCCGACTAAAATCCGCAATCCTTAAATTGGAAATCTCATGCTTCTTGGGGCCGCTTTCTGCAGGCTTGGGACGGAAGTGCAAAAAACCCGCAATCGCTGCAATCAGCAAAACTAGTACAAGATTGACTATCCAACGTGATCTCATGCTTTACGACGCTTCCACCATAAAATTACACCCGTCAACAGCAAGGTTATTGGCAAGACCCAGCGGAATCCAAAGAATACAGCGATGGCTAAGAAGCGATTCCATTGGTCTGTGGGGATCAGCACATTTACATCTTTTAGTGGCTTAGGATCAATCGTAATCAGGTTATCGTCGCCAGCGAGCCAGTTAACCATGTTCACGCCAAGGTCAGCATTACCTCCATTAGCGATAAAGGTATTGGCAATAAAGTTACCATTACCCACTACGACCACTCGCTGGCCTTTCTTGCCATAAACCCGCTCCAATGCAACTGCAATATTGATAGGGCCTTTGATATCCTTTTTGGCATCAAAATTTAATTTGCCATCTAACTTGCCCGTTTCCAGCCAACCATTGGGGGCCACTTCAACCAGGTGACTGACCTGCCAACCATTATCATCCGTGCCTTGCGCATCAATTTTTCTTGCTTCAGGGAATAAAGTTCTCAGCATGAAATTCTTGGTGATCGCATGCTCACCATAAGAGCTGGCAAATGCCACCTTGCTGTCCGCGCCATACTGAGCAGAAGTCATATCGACCACCGTGCCCGGGGTGATTTCAAGACCAAGATATTCGGCAATCGGTTGCAAACCGTGGAGGTTTTCATCATCCAGCAGCCAGAGTAGGTTGCCACCGTTTTCCAGATAGGTTTTGATCTTGGTCGTTTCTACCTGACTAATGTCTACTTGCGGACTGGCAATGACTAACATGGCGCCGTTCATCGGCACGCCTTGAGCAATCGTCAAGTCTGGATTTGCCAGCTTGAAGCCTTTTTTCTCTAGCAGCTTGCCGAATTCCCCAAGATCGTGATTCTTGATGCCGATCAGGTTGCGCTCGCCATGACCGTCCAGATACATGACCGCACGCTCTTTTGAACGTGAGAGCCGTACCAACAGATTGGTCATATCCTGTTCTACATATGGTGGCACCAAGTGGTCACTACGCTGCTGATACTCAACAACCAGTTCGCCTTCGGCCTTAATTCCGGCATCTTGCGCCATTTTTGGCTGCTCTGCAGGATTGATATAGGTAACCTTGATGTCGGACTTAGATCGCTGATAACGAGAAATAAAATCATTGATTGTCTTGCGATATTCGTCATCCTGAGAAGCAAATACCGTGACATTGACAGGACCCTTCATCTGCTTGAGCACGTTGATACTGCCCTCGGTCAGGGTATTGCGGGTGCTCTGCGTAATGTCCTTGGAAATATGATACTCATGCGAAATATAACCAAGCATGAAAATGAAAATAAGGAACAGTAGGACAAAAATACTGTTCTGCATGAACAGCTGGAAGCGCAGTTTGCGGTTTGTTTTCATGGTAATTAATCCGTTTAGCCACGCAGACGGTCAGCATCCAGGCGACGCACCGTCAAGGTCAAAAAAGTAATGATGAACAGAACGAAATAGGCTAAATCTCTGGTATCCAGCAAGCCTCTGGAAAATGGCTCAAAATGGCGCATCAAGGAGAGGTAAGCCATGGTGCTATTGGGGTCACCGGCAAAAAAATGATCCAGAATCAAGAGAGCGAAAAGGATAATAAAGCTCAAGATCGCGGCGACAACCGGCTGCTGAGTCAGGCTGGAAACATATACGCCAAGCGCAGAAAAACTGGCAGCCAGCAACCACAGGCCGATCAGATTAGCGCTGATATATCCGAAATCAATATCGGACCAGAGATTGAGTGCAGACATCATGCCCGCCATAAAACCAATGACGATAGTGAGAAAAATCACCAGCCCAAAAAACTTGCCCAATACAATTTCCACCAATGACAATGGCGCACTAAACAAAAACGGTAATGTCTGTTGGCGGCGCTCTTCGCTAATCAAGCGCATGGATAACAGCGGCACAGTAAAAAGCATCACAAACGATGCAATCCCAAATACAGTATGGCCGACATATTCGGTCACGCCAACCCGCATTTCCGGGCGGATGGCCCCTGACATAGTTTGGAAATACTGGTCAATGCCGATCAGGAAAAAAGTACCGAACACGAATTGCAGCAAGGCCAGAATGACCCAGCCCATAGGCGATGCGAAAAGACTCTTCAGTTCTTTTCTAGCAATATTAATAATCATTGAGTAACCCTTGTTAACTTTCTGCGCTGGCTATCAAGCAGCCTGCTCTTGGAATGTCAGCTGTACAAACACCTCTTCCAGACTGGTCTGATCTGGATTGATCTGATATAGACCCCACTGGTTGGCAACAGCAGATTGCACCAACTGCTCAGCTGGCGCCTGCCCCTCTGCATACTGCACGCGTAACAAGCCGCTGGGCAACGCTTCCACACCAACCACTCCAGGAACCTTGAGAATATCCTCGGTGGATGGTGGATTTGCCAACCCTAATAAAAGTTTATTGCCATGACGTTGGTTCTTGAGGATATCAATCGAACCATTGAATACGAGTTGGCCCTTATGAATAATTTGCACTTGATCACAAACCATTTCCACTTCCGGCAAGATGTGTGTGGAAAGAATAACGCTGTGCTCGCCGCCCAGATCTTTGATCAATGCACGAATATCGCGAATCTGAATAGGATCGAGACCGACAGTAGGTTCATCAAGAATCACCACCATCGGATTATGAATAATGGCCTGTGCAATACCCACGCGCTGCTTGTAGCCTTTAGAAAGGTTTTCGATTAGACGCTTCCCCATCTCGGTCAGGCCACATCGCTCCTTTGCCACCTGCACGGCTTTTTTGATGTGGCGATTGTTCACACGATGCAAACGCGCTGCAATCGTCAGAAACTCATCCACAGTCAACTCACGATAAAGCGGCGGCTCTTCAGGCAGGTAGCCAATCAATGCTTTGGCTTCTTTAGGGTTATCGATCATATCGATACCACAGATTTTCACGCTACCTTTGCTTGGCGCAAGGTTGCCCGTGAGCATCTTCATTGTCGTTGATTTACCAGCACCATTAGGGCCCAGGAAACCCAGCACCTCGCCTTTGCGCAGGGTAAAACTTACATCACGAACTGCCTCTCGACCGCCATAAATACGCGTCAGCTCGCTCGCCTCAACAGTTAGATTAGTCATAATGGTTCTGAATTATTCCGGTTTAAGGGGTGCTAAATTAAGAAAACGCCTGATAACTGTCAAGCGTCTCATTTTCTCGGATGCGATTTTGGAATACTATTGGCTTTGGAAAGTTCTTTTTTTGTAATCCTTATATTCATGTCGAATTATGGATGAACTTGCCAACACTGTCACGGACTAACCGAAACAGCAGCAACAGTTGAAAATGGGCAATCAGCCGCCATCTAGAACACGTTGCAACACTTCGTTGAATTTTTGTAAGAGACCAGTCAAACATGCCTAGAAATCTTGCCTACACTCTGGCGATCAGCCTCGCATTCACTTCTGCACTTGCCAGCCCACTGGTGATGGCTGAAGCTGTTGCAGCAGACAAACCCAAGGCGCCACAGACTGCCCTTACCAGTGAATTTATATATAAATATTTGGTTGGTGAGATCGCCGGTCAACGCGGAGATATAGGGCTTGCCAGTTCTCTATTCCTTGATTTGGCAAAATCCAGCCGTGATCCAAGATTAGCCGAACGTGCTGCAAAGGCTGCGGTTTACGGGAATAAACCAAAAATCGCCATTCAGGCAGTCAGCCTCTGGGCAGAGCTAGCACCAGATTCATTGGAAGCCATGCAGGCCAGCACACAAATGTTGGTAAGCGCAGGTAAATTGAATGAAGCCAAACCCCTGTTGCAGAAACTCCTGCAAAAAGAGAATACTCGCGCTAATGGTTTTCTCTACCTGAATGAACTGTTGGCGAGACAGACAGACAAAAATGCTGTCCTCGCAATAATACAGGAACTTGCAAAACCATACCCCAGCTTACCTGAAGCCCGTTTCACCACCGCACATGCTGCATATACAGCAGGCAAAAACGAGCTTGCACTTTCTGAACTGAATGCATTGGCAAAGCTGCGACCGGGTTGGGAAATGGCTGCCTTGCTGCAAGGTCAGATACTCTACAGTCAATCGCCTGAATCAACCCTGCGCTTTTACCAGGAGTTCTTGTCGCAAAATCCTAACGCCAATGAAGTTCGTCTGTCTTATGCCCGCTTGCTGGTAAATCAAAAGCGCTTGGATGAAGCCAAGACAGAATTCGTGAAACTGGTTAAATCTTCAGGTGACAACCCAGAAGTCATGGTAGTGGTTGGACTACTGTCATTCCAGTCCGGGGATTACCTTGAAGCTAGCAATTACTTCCAGCAGTCGTTAAAAGCCGGCTTCAAAGACAAAGACCAGATATACCAATATCTCGGGCAAATTGCAGAGCGGCAGCGAAACGACACACAAGCGCTGGAATGGTATAACCAGATCAAGCCTGGCGAGCGCTTTCTGGAAGCCAAGCTCAGCATTGCAACCGTCATGGCAAGAACACAAGGCGTCAATGCAGCAATCAACATGCTGGATAACTTGCAAGATCTGAATAGCGAACAAATGGCTCTCGTCATCCAAACTGAAGCCAGCCTGCTTAATCAAGCAAAACGATATAAAGAAGCTTTCGATCTTCTGGAAAAGGCTGTGACTACTCTGCCTAACACCCCCGAGATCATCTATGACTATGCAATGACCGCAGAGCGGGTACAACGCATGGATGTCATGGAAAAAGAGTTACGGAAACTTATCCAGATCAAACCTGATTTTGCACAAGCTTACAACGCATTGGGCTACACGCTAGCCGACCGGAATCTTAAACTGGATGAGGCACATAAGCTCATTGAGAAAGCACTAACACTAAGCCCTAACGACCACTACATACTGGATAGTATGGGCTGGGTGCATTACCGTCTGGGCAAATTAGATCAAGCGGTAGACTATTTGCGACGTGCCTACACCACGCAAACTGATCCGGAAATCGCCGCTCACTTGGGTGAGGTACTCTGGCAACAAGGCAAACGTGATGAAGCAATCCAAACCTGGAATGATGCTTTACGCTCACACCCAGACAATGAGGTGTTGCTCAACACCTCCAAGAAATTCAACCCTTAAATAATGCTGGCAGTCTTTAGGTACTGGCCATGGCTACCAGCCATGGCATTACTGGCAAGTTGCAGCACAATACAGCCTGTCAACACAGCCCCTCCGGCTACAGAGCCTGCCAGTTACAAAGTTCATTTACTCAAACTACAGAGCATTGAACAGTTCAAGCTCAAGGGGCGCATAGGAGTACAGACAGAGGCACGCGGTTTTTCCGGGTCTATGCTTTGGCTACACCAGCCATCTAATGACGATATTGCCCTGTTTTCTCCTTTAGGTAGTCAAGTCGCATCCATACTGGCAAATCCGGGACATGTCCGGTTGATTAATAGCGACGGTGCTGAATATCACGAAACCAGCGCCGAACGGCTAACACAGAAAAATCTGGGCTGGAGCTTGCCCATGAATGGTCTCTCTGACTGGGTACTTGGACGACCAAACAACACCCCCATCAACTTCATACAATGGGATGATGCAGGCCACATCAGCCGCTTGCACCAAGATGGCTGGGAAATCGAGTTTTCTCAATACACCACAACAGACAACACCAGTCTGCCGGGCAGGATTTTCCTGCGTAGCCCAAAAGTGAATCTTAAATTTGTTGTGGAATCCTGGTCACTCAACTCTTTATCCAATGCGCCCTACTGAGCTTAAAGATTTTCAGGCTTATCCAGCCCCGGCCAAACTTAACCTGTTCCTGCACATCACAGGCCGACGTGCCGATGGTTACCATCTGTTGCAGACCACATTCCAGCTGCTGGACCACCACGACACGATATACCTGAAACCAAGATCAGACGGGATTATCCAGCGCGTGGGCGGCAATCCGGACGTCCCCGAAGAACAGGACTTATGTATTCGGGCTGCACGTCTTTTACAAAAATCGACGAAATCTATGCTTGGCGCAGACCTCGCTATTGAGAAACGTATCCCCATGGGCGGTGGTCTTGGCGGTGGCAGTTCGGATGCCGCCACAGTATTACTTGCGCTCAATCGATTGTGGAAACTCAATCTATCACGACAATACTTGCTGAAACTTGGCTTGGAACTTGGGGCTGATGTTCCAGTTTTTATTTTCGGACAAAATGCCTGGGCAGAAGGCATAGGTGAAGAATTGCAGGCTATCTCCCTGCCAGAGCGCTATTTTTACGTACTAACGCCTCGTGTCCATGTGTCCACAGCACAAGTTTTTAGTAGCGAGGAATTGACAAGAAACTCGAATCCCACCACAATAGCGGCCTTTTCCGAGGTAGCCACCCGGAAGAAACCGAACGATGGCTTGTTTCATAACGATTTACAATCGCTAGTGTGTCAAAACTATCCTGAAGTTGCCAATTGCCTGAAATTTCTCAACCAGTTTGGGGAGGCAAAAATGACAGGGTCTGGCGCATCAGTTTTTGTGGAATTATCAAGCGAGTCCGAGGCGGAATTGATACAGACGGAAATCAATAAAAAGCCTGAATTATTAGCAGGTTTTGAAATTTCTGGCTTTACGGCATATGGGTTAAGCCAACATCCGTTGTATAATTTTGCTGACTGAAAGAATATTGGGGAGTCGCCAAGCTGGTTAAGGCACCGGATTTTGATTCCGGCATGCGAAGGTTCGAATCCTTCTTCCCCAGCCAACAATACCGAGCGTGTAAACATTTACACGCTTTTTTGTTTTTTTACGATAAGGAATTCCAGCTGTGGCCAATGGCGACATGATGGTTTTTACAGGTAACGCCAACCCCAAACTGGCTGAAGAAGTTGTCAGCCATCTGGGTATCGGCCTTGGCCGAGCAACAGTTGATCGCTTCAGTGATGGTGAGGTGATGATTGAGCTCATGGATAACGTCCGCGGCAAGGATGTGTTCGTGCTGCAATCCACCTGCATGCCAACCAATGACAACCTGATGGAAGTCATGGTCATGGTAGATGCCCTGCGCCGCTCCTCAGCAGGCCGTATTACCGCTGCTATTCCATATTTTGGTTATTCCCGTCAGGACCGCCGTCCTCGCTCTGCCCGCGTTGCGATTACCGCAAAAGTGGTTGCCAACATGCTCACCAGCGTTGGCGTCAACCGCGTCCTCACCATGGATCTGCACTCTGACCAGATTCAAGGTTTTTTTGATATCCCTGTCGATAACATCTATGCCACCCCACTATTGCTGAGCGATTTGTGGAAACAGAACCACGACAATCTGGTGGTCGTGTCACCAGACGTTGGCGGTGTTGTGCGCGCACGTGCTGCCGCCAAACAGATCGGCTGTGATCTGGCGATTATCGACAAGCGCCGCCCAAAACCAAACGTCGCCAAGGTAATGAACATCATTGGTGATGTCGCTGGCCGTACCTGCGTCATCATGGATGACATGGTGGATACAGCAAATACATTATGTGAAGCTGCTGCCGCACTCAAGGTACAAGGTGCCACCAAAGTGCTGGCTTATTGCACACACCCTGTTTTATCAGGCACTGCCGCAGAACGTATCGCCAATTCAGAGCTGGATGAAGTGGTTGTGACCAACACCATCCCGTGAGAAGTCCCCGACGTGACGGCATCGACAAAGTCGATTTGGGAGGCGAGCCAATCCAGCAGGTGGGACGACGCAGGCGACGTTGCGTTCCCCAGCAGCGCCGTAGCCGGCTGG
>CAYXMC010000014.1:9477-11486 GCA_964466095.1 uncultured Methylophilaceae bacterium
CGCCAATTCAGAGCTGGATGAGGTAGTTGTGACCAACACCATACCGTTGCGTGCTGATGCTATTGCCTGCAAAAAGATTCGTCAGCTCAGCTCTGCTGGGCTGCTGGCTGAGACCATACGTCGTATCAGCAACGAAGATTCTGTCAGCTCACTCTTTATGGAGTGAACGTAAGTTTCGACTGGTAGGCATTTCGCAAACCGGTCATTAACCCTGTTATCTGGTCGCGGATAACAGATTATTAGGAGTAGTAAAATGCAAATTGAAATTAAAGCAAGCAAGCGCGAAGGCAAAGGAACGGGTGCGAGCCGCCGTCTCCGTCGCGCCGGCAATGTACCTGGTGTAGTTTATGGTGGTGATAAAGACGCAGTTAGCGTTGAGTTCAACCACAAGGACCTGTTCCTGCAGTTCCGTCATGAAGCTTTCCATGCCTCCATCCTGACTCTGGATCTGGATGGCAAGAAGGAATCTGTATTACTGCGTGACTACCAACTGCATCCAGTGCGCAACACTATTCAGCATATCGATTTCCAACGCGTTAGCGCTACCGAGAAGATTCACGTTAAGGTGCCTCTGCACTTCGTTAACGCTGAAATTGCTCCTGGCGTTAAGCTCAGCGGCGGTATCGTGGCACACATCCTGACTGAAGCTGATGTCAGCTGCCTGCCAAAAGACCTGCCAGAGTTCATCGAAGTTGATTTGGCAAAGCTGGAAGCTGGTCACTCCATCCACTTGTCCGAAATCAAGCTGCCTAAAGGCGTTGAGTTCGTACAACTGGCCCACGATAACGATGCGGCTGTCGCCTCTATCGCTATCCCACGTGGTGCCAAGGCTGACGCTGGTGACGAAGAAGCTGCCGCTGCAGAATAATTCGTTTAGCAGTTAAACTTGAAAACGCGCGAATCGCTACCCGGTTCGCGCGTTTTTTATTTATATGCACGGTAAAATAAGCTTATGAGCACAGGCATCAAACTTATTGTCGGGTTAGGCAATCCTGGCACCGATTATGAATCCACCCGGCACAATGCCGGTTTTTGGTGGATAGACCAAGTATGCGCAGAATCTGGCAGTCGTCTCAATCTGGAATCCAAATTCTTCGGTCATGCTGGTCGCTTGAACAAAAGCGATACGGAAGCATGGCTATTAAAACCCACCACCTTTATGAACGCCAGCGGCAAGGCGGTGGGCGCTTTGGCACGTTTTTACAAAATCCCTGTTGAATCAGTGCTGGTTGTGCATGACGAACTGGATTTACCCCCAGGCACCGTCAAACTAAAAAAAGGCGGCGGACATGGCGGTCATAATGGTCTCAAGGATATTGCTGCACAACTAGGCAGCAATGATTTCTGGCGCTTGCGCTTGGGGATTGGCCATCCAGGTGACAGAAATGCTGTGGTGGGCTTTGTATTAAAAGCACCAACACGAGAAGAAGAAAACCAGATCAAGCAAACAATAGACAGCAGCACAGGCGTACTCCCTCTATTGCTCGACGGGCGCTTTGAGGATGCCATGCTCAAACTTCATACAAAACCTAAAGCTGCTTGAGTACCAACTGCTCAAAATCGGCTGGCAGAAGAGCATGCGAGAACAAGTAGCCTTGTCCATAATCACAGCCAGCTGCAACCAGCAAATCACGCTGAACTGCAGTTTCCACGCCCTCTGCAATCACCTTTAAACCCAACTTGTGCGCCATCATGATAATGGCCTCACACAAAGCCAGATCATCCGAGCCTGAAGACAAGTTAGCTACAAACGATTTATCGATCTTGATGTAGTCAATATCAAACTTCTTGATATAAGAAAGGGATGAATAGCCGGTACCGAAATCGTCAATCGCCACCTGAATTCCCGCATCACGGAATTCTTCAAGTTGCCGAATCACATGCTCATTAGCTTCCAGCAGCAATCCTTCAGTGATTTCAACAATCACAGCATTGCCAGCGAGTTGAAGTGAGCGAAGATAATCTGGCCAGATTTGATGAAACTTGCTGGGATTGTAAAACTGGACAGG
>CAYXMC010000014.1:11496-15249 GCA_964466095.1 uncultured Methylophilaceae bacterium
ATACTGATCTGAAAATCCGGATGCAACATTTTTCGCCAGGTGACCACTTGCTGAACAGCCTGCTCAAGCACAAAATCCCCAATCTCCAGAATCAGCCCAGTGTCTTCAGCGATAGGGACAAACTCGCCAGGGCTGACATAGCCGCGTATCGGATGCCGCCATCGCAACAGTGCCTCGGCCTTATGTATCGTATTATCTGTCAGGTTGATAATTGGCTGATATACCAAATGAAATTGATGCTCAGTGATTGCTATACGCAAATCATTGGCAAGTTGCATACGTGCTTGCGCCATCTGCTGCATAGACGGCGTGAAATAACTGTATCGATTAGCCCCAGCTGATTTAGCTGCATACATGGCCTGATCTACATTTTTCATGAGATCTTCCATCTTATTGGCATCATCTGGGTATAGCGTAATGCCAATACTGGCAGAGATATAAGCGCTTTGGCCGTTGAGTGAGAACGGCTCCGCAAGTTTGAGTAATATTTCCTGAGCAATACGTTCTGCAACCTTGGTATTTTCCAAGTCTCCCAGAATTATCATGAATTCATCACCGCCCAGTCTGGCAACAGTATCGGTTGTTCTTAGACATTTACTAAGACGCTGGGCAGCTTCTTTCAGTAATGCATCGCCTTGGTCATGCCCTAATGTATCGTTTATCTCCTTGAATCTATCCAAATCAAGAAATAGCAGGGCCATTTTCAACTGACTCCGCGTAGATTTTTTGATCTCTAACGCAAGCCTGTCGTAGAACATACGGCGATTTGGCAAACCGGTCAGTGAGTCAAAGTTGGCTTGCTGCCAAATTACCTCTTCAGACTCTTTGATTTTCGAAATGTCGGCATGGGTACCAACCATACGTAGCGGCTTTTGGTCTGGCGTGTAGCTAACAATCATGCCCCGATCCAATATCCATTTCCACTGCCCTTGTTTAGTCAGCATTCGGTGCTCATTAATATAAGTAGAGGTCTTTCCTTTGAAATAAGCCTCCAAGTCAGCCATCACTTTTGAATAATCTTCAGGATGAACCCTCTTTTCCCATTCAGAAACCTGATTTTTGATTTCTCCATCTTCATAGCCGAGCATGGTTTTCCATTGCTTGGAGAACTCAACCTCGTTAGTTTGCACATTCCAGTCCCAGACGCCATCGCCAGACCCCTCCAGCGCAAACTTCCAGCGTTGTTCGCTCAGTATGAGCTTGTTATTTACCTCCCGAATCGAGCGCAGCGAACGTACATGTGCCATCAACGCCATCACAAGGAAAGCCAATAAAAAACTGGTGACCAAGCCAACATACCCAATCAAATTGGCCCGGCTGGTATCTAGTTGGGTTTCAAATTCAGGAAGCGATTTCACCCGGAACAGCCAGTCTTGATCAAGCACCCTGACATGCTGACTGTTAGAAAATCTAGGCTCTATGCCAAGACCCACCGCTGCTTTGCTGCGACCCAGCAGACTCAACGATTGTCGCTGTTTGTCATCGTCAAAAACCTCAAGGTACAAATCGCTGTAGTTATCATGCAAGGTGCGCTCTATCAGGTCATCCGCAGATATCTTGATAAAAACCCAGCCGACAAGATTGCTTGAACGCTCAGTAAATGTTTTATGTGGAAGATTGTTGTTATAGATAGGCAGGTAGATCAGGAACCCAGGATCAGTTTCCTTTTTTTGCTCATTCAGGAAACTCACTCTGGATGAAACAGTGGCGCTGTCAGTCATCTGGGCTCTATACATCGCATCACGCCTTACTTCATCCGTGTAGGTATCAAAACCTATTCGGCTCAAGTTATGCTGATTAGCAGGCTCTATGTAAACTACTGGCGCATATTTGTCGCGTTCACCTTCAGGATATATACGATACTGCGTACCAATTTCATCTCGAATTTCCTTAAGATGCATCGTCTTGTGTTTGGCATCAATCAACTTGATGTAGCCAACGGAACGAAGGCTGGAATGCGATTCCGCAATCAGAAATTTATGCACATAATCATGAAATTCAGAGCGCTCTACAGAGCGTGAGGCTTCAAAAAAGCTCTGCACACCAATCAGCGCCTGCCGATAAACCTGAATTTTTTGCAAAATCAGGCTGCTTACTTCACGGGAACGATACTCAAATCTGATTTGCTGCTTTTGATACGCCTCTAGTTGCTCAGATCGCCAAAAAATATAAGTCACCGCCAGCGCTGCAATCAGCACTATCCATGGTAGATATCGGTCGAGTCTGGAATATATCGACAACATTGCTCCTCAAAATCAAGCCATTGCTGTATGCAGGCCATTTTTACTTATGTAAAGACAAGATTACTCCAACTTTATCTCGCTGAATATCAACGTAATCGCATCATCTCAACAAAGCCTTTAGAAATTTATCGGCAACAATCTCCAAAGCTCCAACACATAATCAACAAATGCTTGTTTTGCTTAGGTCTTGCGGGGAGTTACAATAGCGCAGTTTTTTAATAACAAGCTGTCCAGGCTTGGTACGGAAAAGGCCAGCCAGACCCGTGCATCAACCAGATAAAGGCTCACTCTCACATGAAATGCGGCATCGTAGGCTTACCTAACGTAGGCAAATCCACCCTGTTCAACGCAATCACCAAAGCAGGCATTGCCGCTGAAAATTACCCGTTCTGCACCATTGAACCTAATGTCGGCATCGTAGAAGTACCAGACCCGCGCCTGAAGCCACTGATCGACATCGTCAACCCACAGAAAGTACAGCCTGCCATCGTCGAATTTGTCGACATCGCCGGGCTGGTTGCCGGAGCATCCAAGGGAGAAGGTCTGGGCAACAAATTTCTCGCCAACATTCGATGACGGCAATGTCGTACACGTAGCTGGCAAGGTAGACCCGATGTCGGATATCGAAGTCATCAACACAGAGCTTGCGCTGGCCGACATGGAGACAGTAGAAAAAACTCTGGCGCGTGATGGCAAAAAGGCGAAATCAGGTGACAAAGAAGCGATTGCCCTATGTGGCGTTCTGGAAAAAATCCAGAAGCACCTGAACGAAGGCAAGCCAGTGCGCACGCTCGGACTGGATGCTGACCAGCTACAACTCATTAAGCCCTTATGCCTGATTACTGTAAAACCTGTCATGTATCTCGCCAATGTGAGCGAAGATGGTTTTAACAACAACCCGCTACTGGAAAAGGTAGTAGCCCTAGGCAACCAGGAAAATGCCCCTGTGGTCACCATATGCGCCAAAATCGAAAGTGAGATTTCCGATCTGGAAGACGAAGACAAAGCCCTTTTCCTCGAAGAAATGGGACTGGAAGAACCAGGGCTGGATCGCGTCATCCGCGCGGCTTATGATCTGCTCGGCCTGCAAACCTACTTTACCGCTGGCGTAAAGGAAGTACGCGCTTGGACTGTCAAAAAAGGCGCCACTGCCCCACAAGCTGCCGGCGTCATTCACACCGACTTTGAACGTGGCTTTATCCGCGCCGAAGTGATTGCCTACGATGAATACGTCAAGCACAAAGGCGAAAAGGGCTCACAAGAAGCTGGCAAGATGCGCCTGGAAGGCAAGGACTATATCGTGCAGGATGGCGATGTGATGCACTTCCGCTTCAACGTTTAATTGCCAAAATCCGTGATTTTGCTTTGACAATAGTGCGCCGAAAAAATAAAATGGCGGACTTTTCTGAATCGCCCTAGATTCAGTAATACGATTTCACAGGGTGATGTAGCTCAGCTGGTTAGAGCGATGGATTCATAATCCATAGGTCGAGGGTTCAAGTCCCCCCAT
>CAYXMC010000015.1:0-14999 GCA_964466095.1 uncultured Methylophilaceae bacterium
GTGATACCGCTACACCCTTGGCGATGTCGGCCAGAAACGCGGCCTTGACGTACGCTGATTGGTCTACGCCTGCAGGCGTGCGGTCAGAGAGCAATTCCATCAAAGTAGATTCCTCACCGGCTGGAGGATTCTTGAGCAGTTCAGCCAGTTCTGCCACCTGTTCGGCATTCAAAGGCAATGGAGGAAGATTTTGTGCTGCGCGTTCCGCAACATGTTCACGATAGGCTTTTAACATGGGATTCCAGAAGCTAAAAAATTAAACGAAATTATACCGCGCAAGGCTGGAGATGACATCTGACACCCCCACCGATGGAATAAATCAATGCAATGAGTGTGCCTATTGATAGAGGGATTTTGCGAAGGGGGTACTACAACTCTTGCCACTGGCTGATGACTCCATGTCATCGAGCACATCTTTCTTGTAGTTTTTGCCATGTTTGGCTTCGATGAAGGCTCGAACTTCGTATACGGTTACCATGCCGTCCTTGTTCTTGTCCATGTTGCGCAAATTATCTTCAACACTTACAAAAGACACACTGGAATTGACAGCCAACTCGTCGGCCAATGCAGCGTGTGCGTTCACGCATAATGATAATTGCAACATTACACCTAAGAAAATCAGTTTTTTCATGATGCCCCAAACAGTACTTTAAATCCTGGCCCAGTAAATCACGCCCGATGAATTGAAGATTTTACGCCCTAAATGCGTGCATTGAGCAACATAAAAGCAAATATAACGTGCGTTTACCACAGGTTAAGAGATGAGGATCACATACCACGATCCACATTTTGAATCAGAACAGCCATATAAAAATATTAAAAACTATTAGACTAAAAATAACGATAGAAATTTTATTATGTCAAAGGGCGTGAATTTTAGTACAGTCATGCCTTCGGATCTCAATGCACTTAAGCCGCCAGCCCCAATTCCAGCTGGTAATTTTAAAGTCCAATAATACTAATAAGGACCTACAAAAATGACACAAGTTGCAGTTGTTCCAACAGGCGAGCCTAGGCGTTTAGATAGGCTGCGAAAACTTCACATACTGGATAGCTCCAGTGAGCCTGTTTTTGCCTCGATTACCCGCATGGCATGTGAAAGCATTGGTACAGATATCGCAATGATTGCGTTTATCGACAAAGAGCGTGTGTGGATACTGGATACTTATGGTAGCCAACCCATTCATGAGCTACCCAGAAAACCTGACTACTTCGACCGCATCATTGCCCAGACAGAAGTGCTTGTGTTTAGCGAAATTCACTTTCCTGAGCTTGCACTTGCAACCTTGAATCAAAAAGTCAGTATCCCGTTTTTTTGCGGTATACCGATATGCATGCCAGATGGCGAGCAGGTAGGTGCCCTCTGTCTGCTGCATGCCCAACAACATGAACTGAGCGCTGCACAACTAGGCATCTTGAAAAATTTGGCAGCAATCACGCGTGACGCCCTCCTCGCCCGCCAAGCGGCTTACGACAAAACCCTGACCCGAACCAGTCAACTGGCTGCTGTACTAGAAAGCTCCGAAGACGCCATCATCCTGACCAACAGCCAACTGGAAATTGAATACCTTAACCCGAATGCGGAAAAACTGACGGAATGGGATATGCCCGCTGCAGTAGGCAAACAGCTAGAACAGGTATTTCAGATCATTCGCGAAAGTACCAGGCTGCCCGCCCCCCTGCCGGCTCGTGACTGTATTGCCAGAAAAAAAACCATAGCCCTAGAAAACCATACCCTGCTCATCAGCCGCTCAGGAAAAGAGTACGGGATTGAGCACCTGGCCGCCCCGTTCTATGACAATCGGGGAGAGCCGCTGGGTGCGGCTGTCGTTTTCCACGATGTCACGGCACAACGACAAATGGCTAATGAAATCAATTACCGCGCAACTCATGACCCGCTGACAGGCCTATACAACCGTGCAGAATTCGAGCGCAGACTTGAAAACACATTGCTGGCATCCAAAGAAAATGCCGAGTCGCAACACGCGCTACTCTATCTGGATCTAGACCAGTTCAAGGTGATCAATGATACGTGTGGTCATTCGGTAGGCGACAGACTGCTGAATGAGCTCGTTGATGTTATTGAAAAATGTATACGCACCTCTGACACACTCGCACGACTGGGTGGTGATGAATTTGGGGTAATCTTGGAGTCATGCAGTGCAGAACCTGCCAGCCGCATCGCTCAACAGATATGCCAAAGACTGGATAAATTCCGCTTCCAGCACGAGAATAAACGCTATCGAATCGGTGCAAGCATAGGCGTGGTGATCATTGATGATCACTGGCATAGCATCACCAATATACTGCAAGCTGCGGATAGTGCTTGCTATGCGGCCAAGGAGGCTGGACGAAACCGTGTGCATCTGTATCTGGATGCCGACCATGCCATTGAAATACGCCGCGGCGAGATGCAATGGGCCAACCGTATAGAACAGGCCATTGAAGATAACCAGTTTGTTCTGTTCTGCCAACGTATCATGGCACTGGATCAAAACAGCGGCTGCCGTGGCGAGATCCTGATCCGAATGAAAGATGGCAAAGGAGGGTTGATTCCTCCCAGTGCATTCTTGCCAGCAGCAGAACGCTTTCACATGGCATCACGTATAGACCGCTGGGTGCTACAGGAAGTCTTCAATTGGATGCATACCCATGCACAGGATCTGGATCATATTGAATCCCTTGCAGTTAACCTCTCGGGGCAGTCAATTGGTGATAGCACATTCCATCAGTTCGTCCATGAGTTGATTGCTGACACCAGCTTTGATTGCAGCAAACTCTGCTTTGAGATTACCGAAACAGCCGCAATCACCAATTTGCATGAAGCGACCCGATTTATCGAATCCATGCGCCAGCATATGATCCGATTCTCGTTGGATGATTTCGGAAGTGGTGTCTCTTCTTTCGGCTACCTGAAAACTCTGCCAGTTGATTACCTGAAAATTGACGGCCAGTTCATCCGCGACCTTGCCAGCGACCCCATAGATCAGGCCACCGTGCGTTGCATCAGCGAAGTTGCAAGAGTAACTGGCAAGAAAACCATCGCCGAATGGGTAGAAAATGCCCCCGTTGAAGACATGTTGAAAGATATTCACATTGACTTTTCGCAGGGATACTTCCGCCATAAACCAGCGCCATTGCAGCACATGCTAGATATTCAGTGCTCTTATCAGGGTGTAGCCGTGCATTAAGCAAAAGTTTCACACTTAAATTTTTGAGTCTTTGAGTTGTAAGGTAAAATTATGATTTTAGTAATGTCACGATTCAAAGGCTGTTTATGGAACTCACCCCGCTCAATGCACTCTCCCCGCTCGATGGCCGCTATCAATCCAAGGTAGATGGCCTTCGCCCCTACTTTAGCGAATATGCACTGATACACCATCGCGCACTGGTTGAAGTGGAGTGGTTAAAAGCCCTGTCTGCTGCTGCTGAATTGAAGGAAATTGCCCCATTCAACGCACAGTCCATACAAGAACTGGATAGTGCTATTGCCCAGTTCAGCGAGGAAGATGCTGCACAAGTCAAAGCCATCGAAGCCAGAACAAATCACGATGTGAAAGCGCTGGAATACTGGTTAAAAGAACGTTTCTATGCCAATGACGAGATTCGCAAGGTCAGTGAATTCATACACTTCGCCTGTACCTCTGAAGACATCAACAACCTGTCGCACGCACTGATGCTGAAATCAGCACGCGACAAGGTCCTACTGCCCATGCTGGACAAACTGATTAGCCGCCTGAGCGAACTGGCCTTGGAGCTGGCAGAACAACCTATGCTCTCTCGCACCCACGGCCAGACAGCCTCTCCCACCACCTTGGGCAAAGAGCTGGCAAACGTGATTTACCGACTGCGCCGCCAGCGCAAGCAACTGGCAGAGAACGAGATTCTCGGTAAGATCAATGGTGCTGTGGGTAATTTCAATGCCCATCTTTCTGCTTACCCTGATTTCGATTGGGAAAGCTTCGCCAAGAAATTTGTCGAAAGCCTGGGGCTGACCTACAACCCCTATACTATTCAGATCGAGCCGCATGATTACATGGCAGAACTGTACGATGCCATGGCACGTATCAATACCGTCCTGATTGATATCAATCGCGATATCTGGGGCTATATCTCAGTCGGCTACTTCAAGCAAAAAGTAAAAGAAGGCGAAGTCGGCTCATCCACCATGCCACACAAAGTCAACCCGATTGATTTTGAGAACTCAGAGGGTAACTTGGGAATTGCCAACGCTCTGCTGCGTCATCTGGCAGAGAAGCTTCCGATCTCACGCTGGCAACGCGACCTCACAGATTCAACCGTACTGCGTAATATGGGTGTTGCCTTTGGTTACACTGTACTTGGCTATGACTCCTGCCTGCGTGGTCTTAACAAGCTAGAAGCCAATCCTGCGCGTCTGGACGAAGATCTCGACAATAGCTGGGAAGTCTTGGCTGAGCCTATCCAGACGGTGATGCGCCGCTATGGTATCGAAAACCCATACGAGCAACTGAAAGCATTAACCCGTGGCAAGGGCGGCATCAACAAGGCCTCGTTACATGCCTTCATTCAAGACCTGAAAATCCCGGCTGACGCCAAGCAGCAACTGCTGGACATGACACCAGCTAGCTACACCGGTAAAGCAGCTTTATTAGCCAAATCAATCTGATATTTGGCACACAGAATAGAGACGTCAATGGCCGAAAAGAATAATCCAAGATTGGCAGTACTAATTGATGCTGACAATACATTCAAGGTCATAGAGGTCATTGACGCGCTATTTGAAGAAATATCAAAATTCGGCGATGCAAGCGTGAGACGAATCTACGGCGATTGGACACAAAACCAGCTTAGTCGCTGGAAAGAAGTGCTGCCCAAACATGCCATCCAACCTATACAGCAATATGCCAATACCAAAGGCAAAAATTCGACCGATAGCGCCCTGATTATCGATGCAATGGATTTGCTTTACACAGCACCTCTCGACGGATTTTGTATCGTTTCAAGTGACAGTGACTTCACCCGGCTTGCTATCCGCTTCCGTGAAGCTGGTAAGCAGGTATATGGTTTTGGCGAGGAAAAGACACCTTCATCACTAATGGCGGCCTGCAATAAGTTCATATACATCGAAATCCTCAATCAACAAAGTCAGGAAAAACCAGTTCTATTAACTGAAGTCAAACAGACAATTTCGCCTGACGAAAAACCAGCGACAGTAAATATCCAATCACCCACACCTCCCGCTATCTCTGCGCCAGGTGTTAAGAAGAGCGCAAAAGAACTGGCCATGGACACTAAGTTGGTCATGCTGATTCGTTCAGCAATTGATGCGCTTTCAGATGAAGACGATGGCTATGCTCACATGGGTGAGGTAAAGAAACACATTACCAAGAACTTTTCTGCATTTGATCCTCGGAATTATGGCTATGCAAAATTTAGTGACCTGATTAAGGCGATTGGGCTATTTGAGATTGATTCGCAAAAACAGCGTATTAAGGATAAACGAAAGAAATGACCGAAATCCTAGTTCTTTATTATTCTCAAGGTGGTGCCGTTCGCGAGATGGCCAAGCTGATTGCACGAGGTGCGGAGAGCATTTCTGGTGTTCAGGTACGCCTGCGTACCGTGCCCAAGGTCTCTGCCAATTGTGAGGCGACCGAGCCGGACATACCCACCAGCGGCGCACCTTATGTAGAACTGAAAGACCTGGAAGAATGTGAGGGCATAGCGTTGGGAAGCCCTACCCGTTTTGGCAATATGGCAGCCCCCATGAAGTATTTTCTGGATAGTACCACTAGCCTCTGGCTGAAGGGTGCGCTGATAGGCAAACCGGCAGCTGTATTCACCTCTACTGGCTCCATGCACGGTGGCAACGAAACCACCTTGCTCACTATGATGTTGCCATTGATGCACCACGGCATGCTGATGGTAGGTTTACCCTATTCCGAGCCGTCATTAAGCAGCACTAGCACAGGCGGCACACCTTATGGTGCCAGCCATGTCGGTGGCGCTGCAGATGACCGGCCTATCAGCGAAGATGAGCGCAAGTTGTGCATCGCACTTGGCAAGCGCCTGGCAGAAACTGCAGTGAAGCTTGCTGCATGAGTCTGGATACGGAAGCCCGCTTATTCCTGCGTAGCACCCACACCGGCATTCTTTCCACTTTCTCGGCAAAGTACGTTGGTTATCCGTTCGGCTCTGTTGCGCCATTTGTGCTGAACCATCAGGCTGAGCCGATAATACTGATTAGCACACTGGCAGAACACACCAAAAATATCGCTGCCAACCCCAAAGTCTCCCTGCTGGTATTTGCGGGGGCAGAAGATCTGCAGGCAAATGCCCGACTGACACTGATAGGAGAAGCCTTGCCCTGTGACAAGCAGGATGAGGATTTGCGTGCACGCTACCTGCGCTATATTCCCCAGGCTGCCAGCTATTTTGATATGCACGATTTCTCTTTTTACCGTATTGCGATTCATCAGGCGCGTTACATTGCTGGTTTTGGCAAGATGTCCTGGTTGCAAGGCCCACAATTACTGCAGCCAGAAAACCAGCTTGCCAGCCAAGAATCCAGCATCATCGAACATATGAATCAAGACCATGCCGATAGTCTCTTGGCTTATTGCCAGCACTATCATCAAGTCAACGCCAGTTCAGCCACCATGCTGGGCATAGACAGCGATGGCTTTGATCTTGAAGTATCGATAGAGAATCAAAAACGACGTCTGCGATTTGATTTTGCAGAGCCCATACATGATGCCATATCTGCTCGCACGGCTCTGGTTGGCATGTCTAGGGCGGCGCGCGCATGATCCGCTGGTTACGTATAGGGGCTGCTAGCAGCCTGATTGCCCTGATACTGCTTTGCCTTGCATGGGAAGGCTTGCTGGCACCTCTCAAACCTGAAGGATCCATGCTGATATTAAAATCCCTGCCTTTGTTACTGCCACTCTTTGGCATTCTCAAAGGCCGCCGCTATACTTATCAGTGGTCGTCCATGTTTATCCTGCTATATTTCACCGAGGGCACGGTACGTGCTTGGGCTGACCTTGGGACTTCTGCCGGGCTGGCCCTAATAGAAGTGATACTGAGTTTGATATTTTTTTGCTGTGCGATTTTTTATGCCCGGCTGACCAGAAACAACCCTAGTTAATTTTATAATCCGAATATGAGAATCCTCCTTTCCAACGACGACGGCTATTTCGCCCCCGGCCTTAATATCCTCGCTGAACACATTTCCAAAATTGCCGATATTGTCGTTGTAGCCCCCGAACGCAATCGTAGCGGCGCCAGCAACTCACTGACGCTGGATCGCCCGCTGACCGTGCGCAAGGCTAATAATGGCTTCTTTTATGTCAATGGCACGCCGACTGACTGCGTACACCTGGCTGTCACTGGTCTGCTGGAGCACATGCCTGATATGGTGATATCGGGTATCAATGATGGCGCCAACATGGGAGATGACACCATTTACTCTGGCACCGTCGCAGCCGCGATGGAAGGCTATTTACTAGAGGTTCCATCATTCGCCATTTCAATGTCGCAGCACAATGCCACACATTTTGAGACGGCTGCCCGCGTCATGGTTGAGTTGGTGAACCACTACAAGAAGAACCCTTTTCCGCCCCCCATGCTGCTGAATATCAATGTACCCGACGTGCCTTATGAGGCCTTGCAAGGCAAGGTCATCACCCGTCTGGGCAAACGCCATAAAGCAGAACCGGTGATTGAATCCAAAACCCCTCGTGGCGAGACTGTCTATTGGGTAGGCGCTGCAGGGGCAGCACAAGATGCCGGCGAAGGTACGGATTTTTATGCGGTAAGCCACAACCGAGTTTCCATCACCCCTTTACAGGTAGACCTTACCCAGCATAACCAGCTCAATTCATTACGCGACTGGTCGGAGAATTTCTAATGCGCAGTTCGTTCCACGGCATAGGGATGACCTCGCAGCGTACGCGCGAGCGTATGTTGGCCCGCCTGCGTGAACAAGGCATCAAGGATGAAGTCACCCTTTCCGCCATGGGCTCGATTGCCCGCCATATCTTTGTAGACGAAGCACTCTCGATACGGGCTTACGAAGACGTATCTCTGCCTATTGGCTTTGGTCAGACCATCTCCCAGCCTTATATCGTTGCCAAGATGACCGAGATATTGCGTGCTGGTGGTGCTCTGAACAAAGTACTGGAAATCGGCACTGGCTGCGGCTACCAGACTGCCATACTGTCCAAGGTCGCCAAGGAAGTGTACTCAGTGGAGCGTATACGCCCACTAGTGATGAAAGCGCGTAACCACCTGCGTGAACTACGCCTGAGTAACATCAAGTTGAAACACGCGGATGGCACTATGGGCATTCCTGAGATGGCCCCTTATGATGGCATTATCGTGACCGCAGCCGCCAGCCATGTGCCGCAAGAATTGCTGGATCAGCTGGCTGTTGGCGGACGCATGGTGATCCCGGTCGGGACAGAAGAACAAACACTTTACCTGATAGAGCATTTGGGTAATGAATTCCGCCAGACAAAACTGGAAGCTGTGAAATTCGTACCTCTACTGGGCGGCACCAATTGACCCTGAACTCACGTCATTATTGCCTGGCATTATTGATTGTCATGCTGGCAGCCTGTACCACCACTCCACAGGCGCCGGTCATTGAGCGCACACCGGTAACAAAAAAACCAGTCTCTGCACAGGCAGCAAAAAAACCTCTACCAGAAAAAGACTGGCGCCCAGACAGCCACACTGTCAAGAAAGGCGACACGCTCTACAGCATAGGCCTGGAGTATGGCTATGACTACAAGGAGATTGCACAGGCCAACAATATCCAGTCGCCATACATCATCCGTGTCGGCCAGCAGCTTGCACTACCTAACGGGATTAAGCCCAAGCCCCCCTTACCAGCAGCCGCGCCATCAAGTGATGTGGTCATCACGCCATTAAAAACTGAACCCATCGTGACCAGCAGCAGCCCAGTTGCAGCAACGGCTACTCCTGCAGCAGGTGAAGCGCCGCTCATCAGCGAGCCCAAAGCCCTGCGTGAACCTTATAGCGTGCAGGCGGCAGCCGCACCTGCCAAACCAGCGGAACCAAAACAGATAGAAGTGCCAAAGTCATTGGATCCATCTTTAAAAACAACTGAGCCAGCAAAAGTAGATACTGCCACGGTAGTAGATGATGAAGCTGTGGACTGGTCATGGCCGACCAACGGCAAGGTGATTGCCGGCTTCAACGAGGCCTCTAATGCCAAGGGTATTGATATCGGTGGCACTCTAGGCCAAGCCATCACCGCATCAGCGGCCGGCAAGGTCATCTACAGCGGGTCTGATCTGCGCGGTTACGGGAAACTGGTCATCATCAAGCATAACAAGACCTATCTTTCCGTGTATGCCCATAATAGCCAGATACTGGTCAAAGAAGGCCAGCAAGTCAGCAAGGGACAGAAAATCGCAGAAATGGGCAACACAGATACCGACCGCGTCAAGCTGCACTTCGAGATACGTAAATTGGGCAAATCGGTAGACCCTGTTAAATACCTCACTGCACAACCAGGTTAAGCCTATACAATACTGCGGCAGACACTGAACTAAAGGACAGCAGTCATGGCAAAGAAAAGTATCAAACCGGAAGACAAACCAGATAATTTAATCAACACCTTGCTCGCATTAAGCAAATTTGGTTTATTAATTCTGGGAATAATTGGTATATCGGTTGAGTTTTTCAAAGATAACGGCATCCTCAAGCAACTGCTGTCCAAACTTATTAACTCTTCATTGGGATTAACTGTCATTCCAATTGTCATCATTGCCTATGTCCTCCTGCATCGGTGGCTTAACTCTTCTACAGACGGAAAGTCTTCTGCAGTAGGTGACCTTCCCATGTACCTGATGATGGCGATAGGTGCTTATTTCCTGTTCAATCTACTCACAACTGGGTCGTTATAAGTTACGCACAATAAAAAAGCCGCGAATTTCGCGGCTTTTTTATTACTCATTTGGTGCAATCAAGCTTAAGCTTTGCTGGAGTCCTGCTCAGCGTAATATTCGCGCACTTGGGTCATGTCAAAGTCACGAGCCCATTCGATAATCTTGTCCAGTGCAGGAGCGCCGATCTCGCCTTGCTGGGCGTGGATACCGGCCTGCTCACGAATCACCAAAATGCCAGGAATCTTGCTCACTTCAAAGTACTCGGCAATCTCGGGGCTTTTCTCGGTATCCACCATGCCGAAAACAATATCAGGATTCTTTTCAGCAGCGGCTTCAAACACCGGGGTAAATGCAACACAGGGGTCACACCATGGTGCCCAGAAATCCACAATCACAAACGGATTGTTGACAATCGTATCCTTGAAGTTTTCCTTGGTTAAATGAACAACAGCCATGATGCAAAATCCTGTTAATTGAATAATCTGCGCATTCTACCAGATGCCACCTGATTCAGGCACGGCAGCCTACGCAACAGGCACTCCCCAGCTACCAGTGAAGAACAGCTCACCCAGCGCACGGCGGCTGCGTGGCGAGGTTTCACGGCTCAAGACTTCACCTTCAAGCGTCTTTTCATCAGCAGGGTAACCTACAGAGATCATCGCCATCAGCTCGAACTGCTCCGGCACCTTGAATACTTCTCGGGCACGGGCAGGGTCGAATCCACCCATCTGGTGGGCCATCAGTCCCAGTGATTCAGCCTGCAAACACAAGTTCTGTGCTGCTGCACCAGTGTCATATTGTCCCCAGCGGTTAGGCTTGCCGTTATGGTTGAAAAGGCTATCCGCCGCTACCAGCACCAGCACAGAGGAATCTTTTACCCAAGATTGATTGCCGGGGACGATACAATCAAATGCTTGTTGCCAACCAGCAGCATCTGTCGATTTATCCCAAACAATAAAACGCCAGGGTTGATCCCCAAAACAGGACGGTGCCCAGCGCGCAGCTTCCAGCAAAGCGATAATCTGCTGCTGGCTGACTGTCTTGCTGGCATCGTAGGCACGACCACTCCAGCGGTTGGCGATGGTTTCATCAATAGCAACTTGGGTGATGGCAGGTTTTTTCATATTTTCATCTTTCAGACTGATAGCAAAATAAAAACGGCACCCAATGAAGGGTGCCTCAATTTTCAAGCTAGATGGTTACTGATTCAGGAAAGGATAATCGATATAGCCTTTTTCTGTGCCTCCATAGAAACTGTTCTGATCGGCAGTATTGAGTGGGGCGTCGAGACGGAATCTTTCCACCAAATCCGGATTGGCAATAAATGGTACACCATAAGCGACACAATCTGCCTTACCGCTCTGAATGGCTGCATTACCTTTTGCTTTGTCATAACTCAGGTTTGCCATGTATGCGCCCTTGAAATTATTGCGTAACTCAACAAAGTCAAATGGCGGTGTAGGAATGCCATGCGTACCGCCTTCCACCACATGCAGGTAAGCCAGGCCATATGTACTGAGTGATTTCGCCACATGGTTGAACAAGGCTTGTGGGTTGGAATCGCTGATGTCGTTGAACGGGTTAAGTGGGGAAATACGTACACCTACCTTATCTGCGCCTGCGACATCCACCACAGCCTTGGTTACTTCCAGCAACAGGCGCACCCGGTTCTCGATACTGCCGCCATATTGGTCTGTACGCTGATTAGTACCATCGCGCAGAAACTGATCCAGCAGGTAACCATTAGCAGCGTGGATTTCCACGCCATCAAAGCCAGCGGCCAATGCATTTTTAGTCGCGATCACATAGTCATTCACAATCCCCGGCAGCTCATCTAACTCCAATGCGCGTGGTGTCACAAAATCCTGCAAACCTTGGTAAGTAAATGCCTGACCTGCTGGCTTCAGTGCAGAAGGTGCTACAGGCAAAGCGTTCCCAGGCAACAGCGATGGATGGGAGATACGACCAACGTGCCAGAGCTGCAATACGATCTTGCCCCCCTTAGCATGGACAGCTGCCGTCACTTTTTTCCAACCTTCCACCTGCTCTGCAGAGTGAATGCCGGGCGTTGCCGGGTAGCCATGCCCCATCTCGGAGATAGGCGTTGCCTCGGTGATTATCAAGCCTGCACTGGCACGCTGTGCGTAATATTCCACATTCATAGCCTGTGGCACATTGCCCGCTCCCGCACGGTTGCGAGTGAGCGGCGCCATGACAATACGATTCTGCAACTGGATACTACCCAAACTGACCGGGCTGAATAAATCTGTACTCATATGACTTTCCTCATCTTCAATATAAAAATTGCTAGCCAGCAATCGCTGGCAAGAGAAGACCGGATACCGCCAGGCAGCATCCGGTCTTCTTCAAGTGTTCAGTTGCTTATTGCTTCACGCCTTCGATCAGCAGCGTAATATCAAGCTCATCACCAACCGGGCCATTCTTGGCGCCCCAAGTAAAACCAAAATCAGAAGCCTTCAACTGAGTGTGCGCTTCGATACCAGTACGGTATCCGCCCCAAGGGTCGGTACCAAAACCCAGCACCTTGAAGGGAAATGATATTTCCTTGCTGACGCCGTGCATGGTCAGCTTACCCGAGACAATACCCTCATTGACACCAGTTGGCTTAACGCTGCTACTGACAAACTGAATCTCGCTGAAAGTACCTGCATCCAGATATTCCGGCTTCTTGATGTGCTCGTCCCGCTTGGCTAGCCCGGTAGAAATACTGAGCACATTGATGCGCGCCTCTACACTGGAGTTGGCGAGATTATCGCGGTCTATCTTGACTACGCCCTTGATGTCATTAAAGCTGCCGGAGGTCTTGGAAACGACATGCCGGATAGTGAAATTAGCAAAGCTGTGTGGCGTGTCGATGTTGTAGGTTTCAGGGGCGGCATACGCCCAGGCACTCGCCAGCAACAAACTCAAGAAAGCGATTTTTTTCATTGTTTTTCCTTTCAACCGTGTAAACGTTTGGTAATCGTGGCAACGCGCTCGCCCAGATGTTCTGCAGTCAAAAGATCACTTTGGATAGGGGCAACATCAGCACCCTGATCGCTATTAGCCTGCGCCATAGCACCCAGGAAGCTACCTAGCCGATTAAGATCGTTCACCGACCCCTGACTGTGGTTGTTGCCAGGTAACAAGTCATTGCCCACCCAGATCATGCCATGCTGTGCTGCAAACACTGCAAGCTGGATCAGTGTATCCAGCTTGTCACCACTCTGGCTGGCGGATACGGTAAAGCCGGCAGCTACCTTGTCTTTCCAGTCACGGGTAAACCATGCTTTGGAACTCGCATCCATAAATGCCTTGAACTGTGCAGAAGCTGAGCCCATGTAGGTAGGCGCACCGAAGATAATGGCATCGGCAGCTTGCAGAAGTTCCCACTTCTGCTGCGCATCATCCGAATTGAGCAGGCTAACTTCCACGTCTGCGACCTTGCCGGCGCCACGCGCTACGGCTGCTGCCACCGCGGCAGTATGTCCATATCCACTGTGATAAACCACTGCTACTTTAGTCATGATATTGCTCCTTTAAAGTTAATTGATTCCTGAAGGCAAATCGAACAACAGCATCTCTGCTTCGGTTTGCGCTTTTATCTCGATCGCGGTCTCCTGATCAAGCATCACTGCATCACCTGCTTCTATTTCCACATCATTCACCACCACACGTCCACGTGCCAGTTGCAGATAGGCACTACGGCCTTTTGCCAATTCATAGTTCAGCGAGTTGCTGCTTTCCAGTATGGTCGCCAGTAACTTTACATCCTGATGAACCAGCAATGAACCATCAGCCTGATCACGCGAGGCGATCAACCGCCAGCGGTTGCGTTTCTCATGGTCGGCAAAATGCTTTTCCTCATAGCCTGGAGCAATGTCATTACGCTCTGGCAGCAACCATATCTGCAGCAGGTGCGCCGCTTGCTGGTTAGATGCATTGAATTCGCTGTGCACAATGCCAGTACCAGCACTCATGCGTTGCACATCACCACGTGCGATCTTGGAACCATTACCTAGGCTATCCTTGTGCGCCAATTCCCCAGCCAGCATGTAGGTGATGATTTCCATGTCCCGGTGCGGGTGCATGCCAAAACCCATGCTAGGGGCGATCACATCCTCGTTAATGACACGCAACACAGAATAATTCATGTGCACAGGATCGTAATACTGCGAAAAAGAAAAGGAGTGATAGCTGTCCAGCCAGCCATGATTGGCGTGTCCACGGGCTTCTGACTTGCGTATCGTTAACATGATGTTCAACTCCGTTGAATGTTTGAAAGCATAGTAATTCATGGTGTTATAGGTAGATAGCGAATTATTTTGCATATATCATTCAAAAAATATGAATGCAAAATTAACACTTGAAGCTCTGGAAGTTCTGGATGCCATCGCCCGCAAAGGTAGCTTCGCAGCTGCTGCAGATTCGCTTTATCGCGTGCCATCTGCAGTCACTTATGCAGTAAGGAAACTGGAAGAAGACCTCGGCATCACGCTGTTTGACCGCAGTGGTCACCGGGCAGAACTCACGGAAGCCGGGGCAGAACTTTTACGCGAAGGCAGGCATCTGCTGCGCGCAGCAGAAGAGCTGGAGTCTCATGTCAAACGCGTTGCCACCGGGGTGGAAACAGACCTTGGCATTGCCTTCAGTGACCTTTTCGACCCGCATGTTCTGTTTCCCGTACTGGAGCTGTTTTACGCACAGGGGTTTGGTACCCGCTTACGCTTGCACAGGGAAGTCTATGGCGGCAGCTGGGATGCGCTGATTACTGGTCGCGCCAGTATCTCCGTTGGCGCACCGGGAGATGGCCCAGCTGGCGGCGGATATGCCACACGCATACTGGGTACGCTGCAATTCGACTTTGCCGTTGCACCGCACCACCCGCTGGCACGATTACCTGAGCCTTTGCAGAATCAGGACATCATGCAATATCGCTCGATCTCGGCAGCGGATTCATCTCGTAATCTGCCACCCCGCACCTCCGGCATTCTGGTTGGGCAAGACGTACTTACCGTGCCGGATATGCGCTGCAAGCTACGAGCACAAATGGATGGGCTAGGAGTTGGCTACCTACCTAAAAACATGGCTGAATAT